>CALXSZ010000078.1 GCA_944391275.1 uncultured Syntrophomonadaceae bacterium | reverse complement strand
GTTTTATTGGTGACCGAGCAAACGCCTTTTTACGCGGAAAGCGGCGGCGAGGTGGCCGACGACGGAATCATGAAGTCGCGGCAAGCGCGTATGGAAGTCGTAGATGTACAAAAAGTGGGGCCGTGGTTTGTTCATACGGTGAAAATTTTTGGCAAAATAGCGGTGGGAGACTCTGTTGAAATGGAAGTAGCGGAAGAGATCCGCATGGATATCTCACGAAATCATTCCGCGACGCATTTATTGCACAAGGCGCTACGCACGGTTTTGGGCGAACATGCTCAACAAAAGGGTTCCCTGGTAGAAGCTGATAGGCTTCGTTTTGATTTTTCACATTTACAGGCTTTAAGCGAGGCGGAATTAGATCAGATCGAAGATCTGGTTAATGCATCCATTCGGGCGGATTATCCGGTTGACACTCTTTTGGCTACGCTCGACGAAGCGAAGAAAATGGGAGCGACGGCGCTGTTTGGGGAAAAATATGGACAAGAAGTACGAGTCGTTAAAATGGGCGATTATAGTATGGAATTATGCGGCGGATGCCATGTGATTCGAACCGGGCAAATTGGCTCTTTTAAAATAATCAGCGAAGGAAGCGTTGGCTCCGGATTACGGCGCATTGAGGCTGTAACAGGGAGAAAAGCGGTTGCTTATACCCGGAGTTTGGAAAAGAATGCGCAGGAAATGGCTAATTTGTTAAAAACCACTCCGCTGGACTTAAAACATCGGGTGCAAGCATTGCAAAAATCCTTGCGTGAAGCGGAAAAAGAACTGGAACAAATGAAAAACGCTATGGCCAAAGCGGCTGAAAACGAACTGATTATATTAGCGAAAGATGTTAAAGGGTTTAAAGTCTTGGTTGCCCTTTTCCCGGAAGGGGATGCTGTTCGTTTAAGAGAGGCAGCCGAGCATATGCGGGATAAATTAGGGGAAAAATCCATTATTCTTTTGGCAATTGCAGGGGAAGAAAAACTGGCCTTTATTTGTTTTGCCGGAAAAGAAGCCGTTCAGCAAGGGGTTCATGCGGGAAAAATTATCGGCGCGGTTGCCAAACAAGCCGGCGGCGGCGGTGGAGGAAGACCCGATATGGCCCAAGCAGGCGGAAAAGATGTATCGAAGTTGAAGGAATGTTTGGCATTAGGGGAAAAAATGATTGTTGAATCCTTGGGATAAAGCTATAATAATCCTGTAGACAATCGGAAGACGACACTCTTGATGGAAAGGGGAGATAGATATGCCACAACCGAAAAATGGACAAACAGTCAGTTACAAATGGGATCGTGAAGACGAAGAAGTTATTTCATCTATTTTGCAAAATGTTTATCAAGCATTAGAGGAAAAAGGCTATAATCCGGTCAATCAACTGGTGGGGTATCTTATTTCCGGCGATCCAGCTTACATCACCAGTTATCAGCAGGCCCGGGGACAAATTAGTCGAGTCGAGCGGGATGAAATTATTGAGGTATTATTGAAGAACTATTTATGTCAAATTCAAAAAAAATAATGTAGGAGAATTTCGATGCGTGTTTTGGGGTTAGATATTGGAGAGAAACGCGTAGGGTTAGCGGTTAGCGATCCAATGGGATGGAGCGCCCAGAGTTATTCGGTCATGCAAAGAAGTTGTGAAGCCAAAGAATTTTCCTATTTAAAAAAAGTTTGCGAGGAAATGGAAGTAACTCAACTGGTATCTGGCCTTCCGAAGAATATGGATGGAAGCATAGGCGAGAAAGCGCTGGAAGTGCAGGCGTATGCAACACGTATGGCGGAGTTATTGGGACTGCCGCTGGACTTTGTTGATGAGCGTCTGACCACGGTGAGCGCTGAGCGCGTCTTGTTAAAAGCGGATTTATCACGAAAAAAAAGAAGACAAGTAGTGGATAAAATTGCGGCGGCATATATTCTTCAAATTTGGTTGGATAAAAAACAAAATGATTTTGGCAATGGGATGGTTCAGAAATATGAACAATAAAAAGAAAGAAGAGGAATTTTATATGACAGATGAACACAAACATGATGAATCCTGTGATTGCGGATGCGAAGAAATGATGGATGTTTTGGTTTTAGTGGATGAAGAAGAACAGGAACATGAATTTGAATTGATTGGAGAATTAGAAGTAGACGGCTCCAATTATAAGGTTTTGATTCCGCTGGATGAAGAAATAGAAGCGGATGAGGATGAAGAAGAAGTCGTCATTTTAAAAGCAGTTTTGGATGAGAATGGAGAAGAACTTCTGTCGGATATTGAAGACGACGAGGAATGGGAAAAAGTAGCGGATGCTTGGGATGAAGCTTTAGCGAGCGGTCAGTTCGACGACTAAAGAAAAATCTAGAAACAGCGGTTATCTCAAAAGGATGGCCGCTGTTTTTTGTAGGAAAAATTGCGGACGAAAAGTATTTTATAGTTTCTCTTTTTGTCTGAATTTGATACAATAAACAGATAGCAGGATTTTGTTAAACTTAAATCTGAGAGTTGCATATATCGTATAGAAACTCTTTAAAAAACAGAGTTGTTGTTTGGGGAAAGGAATTGTCTAGCATGATGAAAGAGGGAAATGAATATCATGTTTCAAAAGAAACGGACGTTCGGAACGAAAGAAAAAAGAAAAAAAACCGGTGGTGGATTTTTCTAAGTCTATTCCTGATTCTTGCTCTTTCAGGGGGAGCGGTTGGCTTCCATTTTAAAGAGAATTTAAACTATTTTGGAGAAAATGTTGTCATTAATACGGTCCATGTAGCAGGAATGACGGTAGAACAAGCAACGCAGGCTGTTTTACTTAAAATAGAAGAGCAAATGAAAACAGAGTGGGTTTTTCAGTATGACGGGGAAACATTTCCAGTGGAGGTTGCTCAGGTCATTGTTGAACCGGAAAATGTTGAAACGATTGTGCAAGATATTTGGGATCAGGAGCAATCGGTTCCTCTATGGCGAAGAATTTTACCAATGGATCGGTTGGAGGAACAAAATTATACGATTCCCATTGAATATAATCCGGAAGCGATGGGACAACTAGCGGAGCAATGGCATGAAAAATGGGATCAAGAACCGGTGAATTCGACTCTTTTGACGAACGGAGATTCTCTGACCGTGGTACCGGCTCAAAATGGACAAAAAGTTCATGAAGAAGAAATTTTCTCGAATCTTCCGGTTTCTTATGACGCCATACAAAATAGTGTGATGGATATTCCAGTACAGATTCAAGAGGCGCAAATTACTGAAGCAAGTTGGGGGAATATTGGGAAACTATCCAGCTATTCGACGAATTATAATCCGGGAGAAATCAATCGTACGCACAATTTATCATTAGCGGTGGATAAAATTAACGGAGTCGTTTTACAGCCAGGCGAGGAGTTTTCTTTTAATCAAACGGTGGGTGTGCGTAGTGCCGCCGCTGGATATAGAGACGCGCAGGTCATCTCGAATGGCGCTTATAAACCCGAATTGGGCGGGGGGATTTGTCAAGTGACTTCAACCCTTTATAACGGGGTGTTGTTGGCGGGACTCCAAATCGTGGAAAGACATAATCACGCTCTAGATGTGGCGTATCTGCCGGCAGGACGTGATGCAACCGTATATTATGGCAGGCAAGATTTTCGTTTTAAAAACAGTAACCAATATCCGGTTTATGTGGGAATGTCTTTAGGCGGGGGAACGCTTACCGTTTCGTTGTATGGTAATACCGATGAAAAACAGAATATTAGTATTTCAACGATTCTTGATCAAACGATCCCCTATCCAACGGAGTATGAAGAAGATGAAACGTTGACGGAAGAAAAGGTTACCCAGAATGGGATGAATGGAAAAGTGGTTCGTAGTTTCCGTAATTATTTGGATGAATCAGGCGCTGTCATTCATCAAGAAGCCTTAGGAACAAGCCGATATCAGCCGTTAGCGCGTATCATTACCCGGCCGCCTGAAAATCCGGAAGAAGACCTGGAAACATCTGAAACGAGTGAAACGAATGGTACAAATGGTACGAATGGTACAAATGAAGTGGAAATGACGGGAAGTGAACCGGCATCCAACAACGATGCGCCCCTTGTACCTGAAGGGGAAGGAGCCGATGAGGAAATGGACGTAGAGGAAGTAGACGGAGAAGCCCCCAATCAAACGGTGGATCCGGTTGAAACGATAGACGATTCGCAATCTGTTCCGGAAGACGTGCCGCAAGTAGATCAAGATGTGCCGGAAGATTTTGATCCAAATATTGATCCGTTCAGTGGAATGATGTCATAAAGACGACATATAAGGAAAAGAGGCGGAAATATGGTTAAAAGCATGACGGGATTTGGACAAACCCAATACAAAGCGATGGGATATGACGTAAAAATTGAAATGAAGTCCGTAAATCATCGCTATTTAGATGTAAATATTCGTATGCCGCGGCGGTATATGTTGTTAGAAGAAAACATTCATCAATTGATTAAACAATTTGCTGTACGAGGCCGTTTTGACGTCAATGTGCGTTTGGACGCGGAACATCAGGAGGCGGATGTAAAAGTTGACAAAACTTTAGCGGAGTCTTATTATAATGCTCTGAAGGATTTGGCTGAAACGTTAGGAATTCCTATGAACATGAGAATAGCGGATTTTGCGCGCTTTAGTGATGTAATTCAATTGCAGGAAACGGAGGAAAATTTAGATTCTATTTGGGAAATACTAAAAATGGGCATAACGCAAGTGATGGAACAGTTGGTTGCGATGAGAGTATTTGAAGGACAAAAATTGGTGGAGGATATCTCTTTACGGATGGAGCGGATCGAACAGAGAGTGAACGACCTGGAAGCGCGATCCCCTCAAGTGGAGGAGAATTATCGTAAACGGTTGGAAAGCCGTTTGTCTGAAGTTTTGCCTCAAAATTTCATTGAACCCCAAAGATTGATACAGGAAGCGGCCATTTTTTCGGATAAAATTTCTATTACAGAAGAAATTACGCGCTTGCGCAGCCATATACAGCAACTCCGTGAAATTTTTCTTCAAGAAGATTCTGTTGGAAGAAAAAGTGATTTTTTATTACAGGAAATGTTTCGGGAAATTAATACGGTTGCTTCTAAGGCCAACGATGCGCCAATGGCAAGTATGGTGGTTGAAGTGAAAGCTGAATTGGAAAAAATACGCGAACAGATTCAAAATATAGAGTAAAAAGGAGGCGTACCGGATATGTCCGAAAATGCAGATATCAGGCTTGTGAATATTGGTTTTGGGAATATTGTTTCAGCAAATCGAATTATTGCAATCGTTAGTCCGGAATCCGCGCCGATTAAAAGAATGATTCAGGAAGCAAGGGAACAGGGGGATCTTATTGATGCGACCTATGGTCGGCGTACGCGCGGAGTGTTAATTATGGACAGCGGTCATATTATCTTATCGGCTGTACAGCCTGAAACCGTGGCAGGTAGGTTAATTGCCAAAAATATTTCAGCAAACATGGAAGACGAATCATAGAACGGGACAGGGAAACATATGAAAAAAGGAAACGTATGAAAAATGGAGAATAACATAAAAAAAGGGAAACTGTTTATTTTGTCTGGACCTTCCGGAACGGGAAAAGGAACGGTCTGCAAGCAACTGCTAACACATATGCCGGACATCAAACTTTCCATATCGGCTACCACCCGCAGTCCGCGTTTGGGCGAAATAGAGGGAAAAGATTATTTTTTTCTTTCCCGGGAAGAATTTCAACATCTAAATGAGCAGGGTGAGTTGTTGGAAAGCGCTGAATTTAGCGGAAATTATTATGGAACGCCCAAAAAATATGTTGAAACCTCGCTTCAAGAGGGAAACGATATTCTTTTAGAAATTGAAGCGCAAGGCGCTCAACAAATAAAAATAAAAATGCCCAAAGCGATTTTGATTTTTCTTTATCCTCCTTCGATCGAAGAATTGGAGCGCCGTTTAAAACAGAGAGGAACGGAAAGCGAAGCTGCCATTGCGCGTAGACTGAAACGGGCCGAAGAAGAAATGGAACTCATAAGGCTTTATGACTATGCAGTGGAAAATGATCAAATTGAATCGGCTGTCAAGAAAATTTCAGCGATTATTATTGCTGAGAAACATCGTGTTGAAAAATAAACCGTAAGGATAAGGAGTGGTCAAAATGATGCCGCCTTCTACCAGAGAAGTGATGAAAAGCGTAGGCAGTAAATATGCCGTTGTTGTGGGAATTTCTAAAAAAGCCCGTGCGATGTCCGAAAAAAAGGAATTAGAGGAAAAAGAAGGGCATTTGGCCGATATGGTGAACCATACGCTGGAGGATTTGATTGAAAAAAAACTGATTATTCACCATGCAAAACCAATCGAAAAAGAAGCCTCTGAAACAACAGAAGAACCGATAAGGGATGAAAATCCCGAAGAGAATGGCCAGGTTCAAATGGAAACGGAGAATGAAGAAAAGATCGAGGAACGTGAATAGCGTATGGACAGGGATGTAAAAAGAGCATTTTTATATCCCTCTTTCTATTTTGGCCGACAGAAAGGAGTGGAGCGATGAAAATTGCACAAGTCGTGATTCATCAGGGGGTATATTCAACATCCGCTCCATTTGATTATGCGTGTCCGCCATCATATGCTTCGGAAGACTTGGTAGGGAGAAGGGTACAGGTCCCTTGGGGACATCGTCCGGCTGAGGGAATCGTGATCGGCTGTTTTGAGCGAAAAGAAGAAATAGCGCTTAAACATATTCAAAAAATTATGGATGACGAGCCGGTTTTGTCTAAAACAATGATTGATTTAGGCAAATGGATGGCTCAGTTTTATGCTTGTTCGCTTTCGGCCTGTTTGCGTCCCATGATCCCTGCGTTGCTCAATCGAAAACGAAATATTTGTTATATATTGAGCGAACCAGCCAAAAAAGAAGCGACGATGATTGCCCAAAAATATCCTTTTTTCACCGCCGATTTTTTTGATAAAATCACTCAGGCGCCCATGACGCAAAAAGAGATGGAAAAATGGATGACGCCCGAGCAAATTCAAATTCTTGTGAAGGACCGATGGATGATTCAAAGCGCAGAATATTCGGTCGGAAATATCCAGACGGCCGATTGGGTTTATACGGTTATACCGGAAAAAAATCTGGTGGATAACGATCCAATTGGGAAACAAGCCGTGAAACAGCAGGCATTGTATCAGTGGCTTTTGCAGCGAGGCGAAATTCCAATTGCAGAAGTTCGGGAAAAATTTTCCTTGGCGGTTATTCAAGCCTTGCAAAGAAAGCAAAAAATTCAGAAGCGTCCTCCGAAGATTTCGATACGGGAACCCAATTGGCAGTTCAATTCGGATCAACTAAACGCATTGAACAGAATACAAGAACATCTGCAAAAGCAACGATTCAAAGAATTGTTGCTTTATGGGGTTACGGGAAGCGGAAAAACGGAAGTGTACATTCAGGCGATTTTACGTTGTTTGGCGCAGGGACGTAACGCGATGCTTTTGGTACCGGAAATTGCTTTGGCCCAACAAACGTATACCATGCTGAAAAACCGAATTCCTCAGTTAGCGCTTTTCCATAGCGGTCGGTCGGCCGGAGAACGATATGAGGCTTGGAAACGGGTCAAAGAAGGCGAGGCGCGGGTGGTGTTGGGCGCACGATCAGCGCTGTTTGCGCCCTTGGAGAATATAGGATTACTCATTATCGATGAAGAACAAGAAATGAGTTATAAAAGTGAAACTATGCCTTGCTATCACACGGTAGAAGTGGCCCGACAACGAATGCAAATGGAAGGCGGCGTGCTCCTTCTGGGGACAGCGACGCCCACGCTGGAGAATGTAAAAAAAACGTTGAACGGAAGCATGGAAATGCTCTTGCTGCCTAATCGGGTAGCGACGTCTCCTTCTCCGCTTATTCAGATAGAGAATTTAAGAAAACGGAAAGATGTATTGACGCCTTTATTGGAATCGAAAATACAAGAACGTCTGGATCGGGGCGAACAAACCATTTTGTTCGTGAATCGGCGCGGATATTCGCCGCGAACCGTTTGCATGACATGCGGAGAAGTTCCCAAATGCCCGCATTGTTCGGTTGCGCTGGTGTATCACCAGGATGATGATCAAAATCATTGCCATTACTGTAACTACCACGCGCCTGCCCAGAGCGTTTGTTCTTCTTGTGGGGAAGCCACCCTTCAACTTATCGGGATCGGAACGCAGAAATTAGAGGCTTTGTGTAAACAGCGGTTTCCCCAGGCAAGCATTGCTCGATTGGATTTAGACGCTGCCGCGCGGAAAAACTATCACGATCATCTTTTGCAGCAATTACACAATAAAGAGGTAGATATTCTGATTGGAACGCAAATGATTGCGAAAGGTTTACACATTCCAGACGTATCATTAGTAGCAATCGTTGATGCGGATGCACTGTTGAGCTTACCGGATTATCGCGCGGCGGAAAGGGCGGTGCAACTTTTGATGCAAGTGTCCGGACGGGCCGGACGGGCGGATAAACAAGGAGAGATTCTGATACAGACTTTTCAACCGGAGAATCCATTGTTCCAAATCTTGCTCCAGCAGGATTACCTTGCTTTTGCCAGAAAAGAACTGTTGTTGCGCCAACGGATGGATTATCCGCCTTATACGCACCTATGTCGTATCTTAACCCGTAGTAAAAATGAAGAGAAAAGTCTCCAGGCTATACGGGAAATGGCGGCGTATGCTGTGGAATGGCTTTGGGACAATGAAGAAAGGGAACTTTCCCTCGTTGGACCGGCTCCTTGCGCCGTTTACAAGGTACAGGATCAGTACCGTTATCAGTTGCTGCTTAAAGCGCGGAGCCGCAGTTTGTTGGTTAGTATGGTCCATCGTTTAATCGAACTAGAGAAAAAATTCCGTTTGATGCATGTTCGGTTAGAGATTGACTTTGATCCCGTCCAATTCATATAATATTGTGCGCAGTAAACGTTACGATTTATGGACAGCGTTGTGATCTGCGTTTGCTGTTTTCCAGAGAATGGAGAAGACGAGAATAAATTATTTGGTAAATTTCGTATTTTGGTGTACAATAGCTTTAATATGATCAAAATATGGATCAAATAATCATTTTGCCAATCATAAACAAAAAGGAGAAAACAAAATGGCAATTTATGCGATTGTAGAGGTGCCCAATCCAGTGTTAAAAATGCGGGCCAAGGAAATAAAGACAGTGAACGAAGGGGTTCTGCGTGTACTGGACAATATGAAGGATTCTTTATATGCAGCCAATGGAGTCGGGTTGGCGGCGCCGCAAATTGGCGTATCGAAACGCTTGGTTGTGATTGATGTGGATGGACAATATATCGAATTGATTAATCCGGAAATTATTGCGCGAGAAGGAGAACAATACGGCCCAGAGGGTTGCTTAAGCGTTCCGGGCGTACAAGGCATGGTGCGACGCAGCAAGAAAGTGACCGTTAAAGCCTTAAATCGAGCCGGAGAGGCGTTTACGATTACCGGAGAGGATCTTTTAGCCCGCGCCTTCCAACACGAAATTGACCATTTGGACGGAATTATTTTTACAGAGTTGGCGGATCAGCTGGATTAAGTGAAAGAAAAGAGAAAGGAACGATGCTTTCGTGCGTATAGGATTTATGGGGACGTCTGTTTTTGCGGTTCCTGCTTTAAAGAAACTGCTCGAAGCGCAAGAGCATGAAGTGGTTTATATTCTGACCCAACCGGACCGCCCCAAAGGAAGAGGGAAAAAAATCCAGTTTCCACCCATAAAAGAAACGGCGCAGGCGTATGGACGGGAAGTTTTGCAGCCGTTACGAATTCGGGATTCCGAAACCGTCGCGATGCTTACCGCGCTTCCGGTGGATGTAATCGTGGTCGCGTCCTATGGGCAGATCATCCCGCAGCCCATTTTAGCCTATCCGCGTTATGGATGCGTAAACATTCATGGATCCCTGTTGCCTGAATATCGAGGCGCGGCTCCCATCCAACGCGCGATTATGGACGGAAAAACCCAAACGGGCGTTACGATTATGTACATGGACGTGGGATTGGATACGGGCGATATGATTCTCCGGACAACGATGAATATTGGAGAAGACGAGAATCACGGCGAATTGGAGTCGCGTATGGCAGAACTGGGCGCGGAGGAGCTTTTCAAAGTCCTTTGTTTGATTGAACAAAATCAGGCGCCTCGTATCCCGCAGAATGAGGAAGAAGCGACTTATGCGGCTCGATTGGATCGGAGCGAGGAAAAAATTTGTTGGGAAGATTCGGCTGAAAAAATCCATTGCCAAATTCGGGCTTTAGCGCCGGAGCCAGGAGCGTATACTTTATGGGAAGGCAAACGATTGAAACTTTTGGCTTCGCATCTGTTAACGAAAGAGGGCGACGGCGTTCCCGGAAAAGTTCTTGCGCTGACGACCCAGGGATTCGCTGTACAAACCGGATGCGGAATCCTTGAAATCCAAACGATACAAAAAGAAGGGAAAAATCGGATACCAGCGCCTCATTTTACCCGAGGGGTAAAAAATTGGACAGGAACCGTTTTGGGAATATAAACCTATGCGTTCATTTCA
>CALXSZ010000077.1 GCA_944391275.1 uncultured Syntrophomonadaceae bacterium | reverse complement strand
AGTAACGGGCGAAGTCCTCTCCTTTGACGTTGATAAAGACATGGTTGCGCCGGTTCAAGCGTCCAATGCGGCTCCGACAACGGCTCCTGCGCCTGTTAACAACAGCGAATATATTACGGAAGCCGCTGCCAAAGCCGCCGCCCTGAACCACGCCGGGATCAACGAGGGAGACGCCACTTTCCTTCGGGTTCAGTTTGATTACGACGACGGCCGCGCCGAATATGAAGTGGAATTCAATAAGGATGGCGTGGAATACGATTATGAAATTGACGCCGTAACCGGTGAAGTTATTTCTTACGATGTGGATCGAAACTAAAAAGAGAATGTTCTTTCGATAAAATCAAAAAAAGCGGGATCAAGAAGGATCCCGCTTTTTTTATGATTGAACCGGCAAAGGCGAATCTATGCCGTTTTTTTGCGATTCGTGACTTTGAATATATTTCGTCCATTTGATATAGCCGTACGTGGTGTTGGTCAGGTACCCAACTTTTAGGACCAGCAACACCCATTGTCCGGCAATGATATTAATGGCGGTTTCCAGGAAAGTCGCGATATACCACGCAATCCATTGCTCACGATAGCGCAGGAGAATAAACACCCCGTTGGCGATCCCGACCGCGCTGCAACAGGCATCCAGATAGCAGACGACTTTGTTCATCAGCGTATTATCCGATAAAATTCCATTTTCAACGTCAATAAGGGTTAAAAGATACCCAATGCCGATCGTCCAAACGACGATCCCGGTTAAGACCAGAAATTCTTGCAAGCCGGTTAACCGCCGCACTTCCGTCAGTTCCTGATCCACCCGATCTTTGTGCTTTGTCCATTGAATAAAACTGATAATATCAATCGGGATCCAGAAGAAAATGGTCGCGGCCATCGTCGCGAAACGATACGCACAGACGATACAAATGGCGATTTCAGTCGCCTCAACCAGTAGCGATACGATAAAATTCCAGCGGCTTTGCTTGGAAATTAATAACTCGCAAAGAATATTGGTGAAGATATCAATTAAATACAACGTCATAATGATTTTTCCGTTTACGCCGCCGATATCTTCTTCCGGGAATAAAAAGGCAAATACAAATGCCAAAACCGTGATGCTTAAAAACCAACATTTCTCATAGGTGGTAAAATAACGCCATATATTTTTCAATTTTTCGGTCATGATCTCATCCTTTACGTTTTATGCAGTTGGAAAACGCGCTGATTTGATTCTTTCAGCGGCTTTCAAACGGTTTCTTTCCAAATTTTACGTCGATGAAGCGATCACGGTGCTTGGGAAAAATGTAGGCTAATTTGATTCATCAATGGCAACCATCCCCTTACGTAAGAAAAATCTTTTATAGAAAAACAACCCGAAGATCGTTTTTTGGCGCCTATTTTACTTTCAGGCCGATTCAAGCCGACACGCGCCTTATTATAGCATAGCTTTTCGTATCTCGCCAATGGGATTTTTATGTTTATCGAGAAATGGATCCGAATATAAAAGAAATCGACGGCTAAGGAAGAATGAAAAAGAAAAGTGAAAAAGAAAATGGAATAAATTCTTCTCTTAAGCAAAGGGATGCGGATCAAGTGCGGCAATGAAATGAAGTAAAGAAATTCGTTGAAACGGAATACATTTAAAAAAAGACTTGACAGAAAATTTCTTCCGCTGTACAATGGGCGCATATTTAAAATGCCGTGATGGGGACTATCGTACGCAAACGTCCAGCTTCAGAGAGCGGTCGGGTGGTGGAAGACCGTGCGGACAGTGTTTCGAACTCACCCCGGAGCAGTAAGCTGAAACGCTTTGAGCGGAGTAAGCGCAACCGGATTTGACTCCGTTATCCAGTCAGGCTATTCGCTTTTTAAAAGGCCGATGGCTTATGAGGGGCTGTAAATATTACAGCAAGAAGAGTGGTACCGCGAAGAAGAACGACTTTTTTCTCCGTCTCTTAAACGTGTCATAGCGTTCAAGAGGCGGTTTTTTTATGAAAAATTTTGATATCCGCTCGCTTCTCGAGCCATCCCGTACGTATTATGGGGAAAAGGAGATTGATGCTAAAATGGAAAACGCCAAAAAATATCATCCTGGGTACTATCCGCCGCCAACCTGCGAAATGCGGTGGGTAAAAAAAGATCATATAGAAAAGGCGCCTATTTGGTGCAGCGTCGATTTACGCGACGGCAATCAGAGTTTAATGGTTCCGATGAGTCTAGAAGAAAAACTGGAATTTTTTGATTTTTTGGTAAAGTTGGGTTTCAAAGAGATCGAAGTCGGATTTCCGGCTGCCAGCGATACTGAATATACGTTTTTGCGAACCTTGATCGAACAGAACCGCATTCCGGAAGATGTTACGGTCCAAGTTTTAACCCAATGCCGCGACCATATCATCCGCAAGACGTTTGAAGCGCTGAAAGGAGCGCCCCATGCGATCGTGCATTTTTATAATTCAACCAGCGTCGTGCAGCGGGAACAGGTATTCCAAAAATCTAAGGAAGAAATTAAAGACATCGCCGTTGCAGGCGCGAAACTGGTTAAGCAACTGGCCTCGGAATACGAGGGGAATTTCCGTTTTGAGTACAGTCCGGAAAGTTTCACCGGGACCGAGCCGGAATATGCCTTGGAGGTTTGCAACGCGATTCTGGATATCCTGCAGCCTACAGCGGAAAAACCCGTCATTATTAATCTCCCCGTGACGGTTTCCATGAGCATGAGCCACGTTTACGCCAATCAAATCGAATATATGAGCGATCATCTGAAATACCGCGACCGGGTCATTTTAAGCCTCCATCCGCATAACGACCGCGGATGCGGCGTGGCGGACACGGAATTGGGCCTTCTGGCGGGCGCGGACCGTGTGGAAGGAACCCTGTTTGGCAATGGGGAACGTACGGGAAATGTGGATCTGATTACGGTCGCTATGAACCTGTACAGCCATGGAGTAGACCCCAAATTGGATTTTTCGGATATGCCTGCCATTGTGGCGGAATATGAGAAGGTGACGCGGATGCATGTATATGAACGCACGCCTTATGCGGGCGCGTTGGTCTTTGCGGCTTTCTCAGGGAGTCATCAGGATGCGATTGCCAAAGGCATGAAATGGCGCGAAAAGCATCACATGGACGAATGGGTGGTCCCCTATCTGCCGATCGATCCGCACGACGTGGGACGGGAATACGAAACGGACGTGATCCGTATCAACAGCCAATCCGGAAAAGGCGGGATCGGATATGTTTTGGAACAGCATTACGGCTATGATTTACCACCCAAAATGCGGGAAGCGTTGGGTTATGCGGTCAAAGGCGTCAGCGACCGTCTGCATAAAGAATTGGAACCGCAAGACGTGTTGGAAGTTTTTCAAAGCCATTTCCTAAATCTGGAACATCCTTTGGCGATTACAGACGTCCATTATCAAAGGAACGGGCATATTCAAGCCGTGGTTTCCGTCTGCAAAGATGGCGAGCTGAGGGAATTATACGGACAGGGCAACGGCCGTTTGGATGCGGTGGCCAACGCCATCAAAACGGGTCTGGGATACGACTTCACCTTGATCACCTATCAGGAACACGCCTTGGAAATCGGATCGACCAGCCAGGCTGTTGCTTATGTGGGCCTGCAGTGGCCGAACGGGCAAACGACGTGGGGAGCCGGCCAGCATACGGATATTATCTCGACCAGCGTAAGCGCCTTTGCCAGTGCCATTAATCAGTACGAGACGATCTCTCGTTCTGAAGAAATCAAAGAATAAGGGGGTTCGTGAAATGGGAATGACCATGACGCAAAAGATTTTAGCCGCGCATGCGGGGCTTCCTTCGGTTGAGGCCGGGCAGCTGATTATGGCGAAATTGGATATGGTACTGGGAAACGATATTACCAGTCCCGTTGCGATTAACGAGTTTGAACGAGCTGGGTTCTGTTCGGTGTTTGATCAAAACAAAATCAGCTTGGTGATGGATCACTTTGTTCCCAATAAGGATATTAAAGCCGCGCAGCAAGCGAAACAAAGCCGGGATTTTGCGAATCAGCACGGAATTGTGCATTTTTACGACGTGGGGAACATGGGAGTTGAGCATGCGCTGCTGCCGGAAAAAGGACTGGTAGCGGCGGGCGACTGCGTGATCGGGGCGGACAGTCACACGTGTACTTACGGGGCGTTGGGCGCTTTTTCCACGGGCGTTGGCAGCACGGATATGGCGGCGGGAATGGCCACGGGAACGTGCTGGTTTAAAGTTCCGTCTGCGATCCGTTTTTATCTGACGGGGCAATTGTCGCCCTATGTCAGCGGAAAAGACGTCATTTTACACATCATTGGAAAAATCGGGGTAGACGGGGCGTTGTACAAAAGCATGGAATTTGACGGACCGGGGTTGGCCGCTTTAAGTATGGACGATCGGCTGTGCATGGCGAACATGGCCATTGAGGCCGGAGCCAAGAACGGAATTTTCCGGGTGGACGACCTGACTCGCGCGTATATGGAGGGGCGCGTGCATCATCCTTATACGGTTTACGAACCCGATCCCGATGCGGAATACGAGCAAACCATCCACGTCGATCTATCCCAGATTCGTCCTACAGTCGCTTTTCCGCATCTTCCAGAGAATACCAAAACCATCGACGAAGCGGAAGCCCTGAAAATTAAAATTGATCAGATCGTGGTGGGTAGCTGCACCAATGGACGTCTTTCGGATATGGCAACGGCGGCAGAAATTCTAAAAGGGCGCAAAGTGGCGAAAAATGTCCGAGCCATCATCATTCCCGCGACGCCGTGGATCTATAAAGAATGTATCCGTTTGGGCTATATCGATATTTTTATGGACGCCGGATGCGTCGTCAGTACGCCCACCTGTGGACCTTGTCTGGGCGGATATATGGGCATTTTGGCAGAAGGCGAACGTTGCGTTGCAACGACTAACCGCAATTTTGTCGGCCGTATGGGCCATCCGAAAAGCGAAGTCTATTTGGCCAGTCCCGCTGTAGCTGCCGCCAGCGCCGTAACCGGCTTTCTCAGCGGCCCCCAGCAGCTTGAAAGGAGGAAGTGAAATGATCCAAGGGAACGTGCATAAATTTCCCGATAATGTGGATACCGACGTCATTATCCCGGCGCGGTATTTAAATACGGCCAACCATGCGGAATTGGCCCAACATTGTATGGAGGATATTGATCCTGATTTTGTTCGGAAAAAACAACCCGGCGATATTATTGTGGCAGGGTGGAATTTCGGATGCGGTTCTTCTCGTGAACATGCACCGATCGCCATTAAAGAAAGCGGGATTGCCTGCATCATTGCGAAAACCTACGCGCGCATTTTTTACCGCAACGCGATTAATATCGGTTTGCCAATTTTTGAATGCGAAGCCGCCAGCGACGGAATCGCCGATGGAGACGTTATTCAGGTGGATTTCCATACAGGCGTCATTACCAACCTTAGCAAGCAGGAAACCTATCAAGCTCAACCGCTGCCGGATTTTATTCAAAAAATTGTCGATCAGGGCGGATTATTGCAGTCGCTTCAAAAAAAATAGCATCGGATGGATTGAATTCGAAAAAATGTTTCGAGTCGTACGTGGGAAAAATTTGTCATCGCCCCGGATGGATTGATCCGGGCGGCAAACGGTTTTTTTCGCTTGACTCCGTTTGAGGAAGGGGTTTTTACGATGGATAAACGAATCACGGTTCTGCCAGGGGACGGCATTGGACCGGAAATTGTGACACAGGCAGTCGCAGTTTTAGATGCGGTGGCGCAAAAATACGACTGTCACTTTACGTATGATTTTTGCGATATTGGCGGCGCTGCCATTGACCGCACTGGTTCGCCCTTGCCGCAGGAAACCATTGACGCTTGTTTTGCGTCCGACAGTGTTTTATTGGGTGCTGTCGGAGGGCCGAAGTGGGATGGCTTGCCGGGAGATCAACGCCCGGAAAAAGGGCTCTTAGGTATTCGCAAAGCGCTGGGTCTGTATGCGAATCTGCGTCCGGCGCGCTTGTTTCCACAGTTGGCGACCGCTAGTCCTTTGCGTAAAGAGATTGTCGAGCAGGGCATTGATTTCTTGGTGGTTCGAGAACTGATTGGCGGGGTCTATTTTGGCGAACACAAAACGGAAAACGTGAATGGGGAATGGGTGGCCACCGACAGCATGCCGTACGCTGAGCACGAAATTGAACGCATCCTCCGGGCAGCGTTTGATATTGCGATGAAACGCCGCAAAAACGTCATAAGCGTAGACAAAGCCAACGTTTTGGATACCAGTCGTTTATGGCGGAAAGTAGCGGCTCGCGTGGCGCAGGATTATCCGCAGGTCACGTATACCGACATGCTGGTCGATAACGCAGCGATGCAGATTGTACGCAATCCCGCGCAGTTTGACGTGGTGGTGACGGAAAATATGTTCGGGGATATTTTAACGGATGAGGCGAGTATGATTACGGGAAGCATTGGGATGATTCCGTCGGCCAGTTTAGGCGCGGGAACCCGGGGTCTGTACGAGCCGATTCATGGGTCAGCGCCCGATATTGCCGGGCAAGACCAAGCCAATCCCATTGGCACGATTCTGTCTGCCGCCATGATGTTGCGCTATTCCTTTCATCAAACTGCCGGAGCGGACGCCATTGAAAACGCTGTCCAGTCGGTGTTGGATCAAGGGCTGCGCACCGGCGATATTCTCGATGAAGGCGGCGTCTTGGTGGGATGCGCGGAAATGGGGCAAGCGATTGTCTCTCAAATTAAAAAATAAAATCTCGGGGCGCCGAGCGTTTATTTTTTAATAAAAGTCGTTCATTTAAACGGGTCTACTCTTTTGAGATTTCGAAAGGCTGCGCAACCGGGTAAGATCAAAAATCCTTTGCCCAGACCTGCTCAAAGGAATGATGAAACCGCTGAGATAAAGGGACTTTCTTTAGAACAAAAATTCAAGCGAGAGGCGGCTCTCAGAGAAAAAGTTTTAAAAATCTTGCGCTAAAGATAAAGAGTTTGATGGACGGTAAATCCCCGCGAAAACCTGGAA
The DNA here is from genome assembly GCA_944391275.1 of uncultured Syntrophomonadaceae bacterium. Classification (GTDB taxonomy): domain Bacteria; phylum Bacillota; class Syntrophomonadia; order Syntrophomonadales; family Syntrophomonadaceae; genus CALXSZ01. The sequence goes on along the minus strand of CALXSZ010000077.1, from coordinate 428 downwards.
AGAGAAAAATTTTATGAAAGATCGTTTGCCGGTTGCCTTTTACTTGAAAAGAGAAGACGACGGTGGTATAATAAAGAACGTTGTTCATAGCCATGAAATGAGTTTTTGGATTATTTACCTGTATGTTAATTTCTTTTGCGCAAAATTTGCTTTTGTTGTAAAAAACAGTCGTTTCCTCCTTCTTTTGGAGGGAACGTGCTGGTTTTATCGTTTGAATGGAAAACCGGATAAAAGGAGGAGCCTGATGAAGGAACGGTATGAATCTCCCTTAAATAGTCGTTATGCTTCGGAAAAAATGCAACATATCTTTTCACCGGATTATAAATTTAAAACCTGGCGAAAATTATGGTTGGCATTGGCAGAAAGTGAAAAAGAACTGGGGTTAAATATCTCGGAGACACAAATTGCGGAAATTCGACAGCATTTAG
>CALXSZ010000076.1 GCA_944391275.1 uncultured Syntrophomonadaceae bacterium | reverse complement strand
ATATTTCCATACAGTTCTCCACAATAGAAATAGTACGCCCCTATGCACACCAGCCCCAACGCAAATACTTTGAGGAAATATTGGATTTTATTGTGCGTATATCGATAACCCTCGTAAATAAAAAAAGAAAATAAGGGAAAAGATAGGCGACCAATGATGCGAAATAACTCGATTTGCGGGAAGAATTCCACTCCTACATGGTCTATGACCATCGCTATAGCCGCTATAATTTTTATTCGGTTTTGGGTTAAGTTGCCCATCTGCTTCCGTTCCATAAATTTTCTTGATCAGTTGCGCACTCCGTTTTCATTCCGCAACGAAACGCTCGTCAATTATCCTTTTCACAATGTTATTTAAGGGATTTTCATTTACTTCCATTCCTCATCGTGCGCGCTCCGCGAACGATCGCTTTTTGGGCTGCGCCGACCGCCTATACCCGGCGGCTGAGCATATCCGCCGTTTTTCCGTGATGAGCGCGGGTTGTTGCGGTTTGCATGCTTTTTCTTGCCTTCCCGGATGGGAGCCTGCTTATCGTTTCTCCACTTTTTCATAACATTTTGGTCAAACAAAGCATCTACTTCATCCACCGCCGCCAGAGGAATTTCAACCAAACAATTCACGCTATGAATCTCAATATCTCCCACTTGCTTCGGTTTTAGCGACGTATGAGCCACAATAAAATCTACCAACTTCCGGGGATTCACGCCATGCCGACGTCCAATGGGAATATCCAGATTCGTCATGCCGTTATCGGTATCGTCCAGCTCGGCCGTTTCCAATTCGGGTTGTTCGGCCATCAACATGGCAATCAGCGTGGAGATGAGGATTTCCGGCGGCTGTTCTTCCAGTAGGCGAAATGCCATTTCTTCATACATGCTGTGATCCTCACTGCAAGCTTCCAGTACACGTCCATAAAAATCATCGCGACGTTTTTCCAACACATCTTCTAAGCTGGGAAGAGTTTTTCTCTCGATCGATTTTCCAATATGTTTCTCAATAAAGCGCAGTTGACGCACCTGGTTTTTCTCAACCAGCGTGATCGCTTTACCATCCCGGCCGGCTCTTCCCGTCCGTCCAATCCGGTGTACGTAAACATCCGCGTCTTCCGGAATATCGTAATTTAAGACATGGGTAATGATGTCCACATCCAATCCTCGGGCCGCCAGATCCGTCGCTACTAAAATGCGAATGTTGCCGCTGCGAAAACGTTCCATAACCATGTCTCTTTCCCTTTGAGACAAATCCCCATGCAGGGACTCCGCCGGATATCCGCGATGATCCAATAAACGCGCCAAATTATCTGCCCCCCGTTTTGTACGGCAAAAGATCAAGCAAACAGGCGGCTGCTCAATGTCAATTACCCGGCAGACGGTCTCCAGTTTCTGATAGCTATTTACTAAATAATACTCTTGACAGATGAGCGGCACCGTTAATTCCGGCGACTCAATCCGAATAATTTTCGGATTGTCCATGAAATCCATCGCAAGACGGCGAATTTCTTCTTCTAAGGTTGCCGAAAATAAAAAAGTATGACGATCTGTGGGACATAGCCCCATAACTTTTTCAATATCCGGCAAAAATCCCATGTCCAACATTTCATCCGCTTCATCTAAAACCACAAAGCGCAGCTCCGATAAACTAAGCGTTCGACGTCGAATATGATCCAATAAACGTCCAGGAGTCGCAACAATCACTTCTGGAACGCGCAACAATCCTCTTAATTGCACTTCAATGGACTGTCCGCCATAAATGGGCTGACATGAAATATGCAAAAATTTCCCCAATCCTTCAAATTCCGAAGTCACTTGCACCGCTAATTCCCGTGTCGGACATAAAACCAGCGCCTGCAAACCTTTTCCGCGCGTAATTCGATTTAAAATCGGCAATGCAAACGCCGCCGTTTTCCCGGTCCCTGTGTGCGCCTGACCAATGACGTCTCTACCGGACAAAGCCACTGGTACGGCCTGGATTTGTATCGGCGTAGGGATTTCGTAGCCCTTGGCTTCAATCGCACGGATCAGTTCCGGTTTTAATCCCATATCCGAAAAATTCATCATTTCTTTCACATAACATCCTTCCTATTCTTTCATCTCTTCTTTCAATCCTCTCAGGCGCCTATAAAAATAAAAAAACATGCCCTGTCTGTTGCTTGAGCCTGTAAAAGCCGTCTCGCACCGAATTTCTATAGGGCATGATTTTACATCCAGTTGCAAGGCAATCTTTTAGCCTTCCTTTTTACATATTGCCAGACTTCCACTTTTCTATGCAAAATTGCGGTTTTAGGATGTGTGAAGTCCCGTATCTTTACATAAACATTTCCTCTACAACACTATAGCAAAAAAACGCGCCTCTGTCCCCCAGATTTAATCATTTTCTTTTAAAATTGCTGAAAGGAATGATTTGGACATTTTTCAACCGTTAAAGTTGCTGTGTACGCCATAAATCTTCCAACGTCTGCGCCCGTCGAATCATCCTTACTTGTCCGTTCCGAGTCAAGAGCAATTCAGCCGGAAGCGGTTGGGAATTATAATTGCTGGCCATGGTAAATCCATA
>CALXSZ010000075.1 GCA_944391275.1 uncultured Syntrophomonadaceae bacterium | reverse complement strand
GAGGGTTATCGGTATACGCACAATAAAATCCAATATTTCCTCAAAGTATTTGCGTTGGGGATGGTGTGCGTAGGAGCGTACTATTTCTATTGTGGAGAACTGTATGGAAATATACTCATTACATTTTCACTTTCCATGATTGCGTTATATGGCGTTTCAGTGTTAAAAAATCGTATATCCTGGAACGGGAAAGATAAAGCTGTGGGAATCGTTTTTCTATTGGGGTGCATGGGCAGCATTTATTTTATATGCGCAAAAATGTATGTGGATTACGGTTTTTTGGGGGTGATGCTCCCGGTCTTTGCAGAAATTTCCTGCAAAGGGAAAGAAGCGTATCGTAGATGGAGGACACTGGCGGGATTTGCGGTAGGCTTGTTTCTGCTGGCTGTACAGATGGGAGGCGTCCAATATTTCAGTCTATTTGCGCTGCCGCTATTGGCAGCGTATAATGGCGAACGAGGCACAAGACCCATGAAATCATTTTTCTATTGGTTTTATCCGGCGCATTTAGCCGTTATCGGCGCCATTGCGTTCGTTATAGGATGAAACAACAGGGGCTTCTTCATGGGGGCCATTTCTCATAGAATAAAGGATCTTTTAAAGAAGTTTGCTTATATAAAAGATAGGAAAACGAAGCGATTCTTTCTTTCGCTGTTGAGGCCTAAGATGGGGAAAAATGTGTGTGGGGAACGACCGAAACGGGATTTGTTACGGAAAAAATGTTTTCCAAACGGATGAAAAAATAAGCGTTTTTTCGGCAATAGAATTCTATGCGGCCTACAACCGTTTATTGCGTGGCAGGGAGTTTTCAAACTTTTCTGGAAAGGTGCTTTTATGGCGTTAAAACTTGTTTGAAAGGGAAAATAATACGGTTTTTAAGTGACCAAGAATTAAAACAGAGGCGAACCGTTGGAGCCTTTTTCATAAAATCTAAATGGTTTGTTCGTTGAGATAAGAATTCGTTTATGAAAACCCCAAAATTCATTGCGTGATGGAGAAGCGAGTTAAATTGACGAAAATCTTTCTAAACTTCCTTTTTTTTTGTGATTGAGAGCGAAATTTTCCTCAAATTTGGGAAGAAATCTTTTCTCCCTTAGGTTGTAATCTCATTCCATTTAAGATATAATTTTATCTGATAGGTTTGCGCGTTCAAAAACAAAATAGGAGGTGTTCGTTTTTGAAATCAGAAAACGAAGCGCCGTTACAGATTATTCCCTTGGGCGGTTTGGGGGAAATTGGAAAAAACATGACGGCAATTCGATATAAAGACGACATCCTGCTGATTGATGCTGGGCTGATGTTTCCGGAAGACGAGCTTCTGGGAATTGATGTGGTGATTCCGGATATTACGTATTTACAGGATAACCGAGAGAAGCTGAAAGCAATTTTGATTACGCATGGACATGAAGATCACGTTGGCGCTCTTCCGTATGTCCTGCGTAATTTTAATGTTCCCGTATACGGAAGCCGTCTGACGTTGGGCATTATTGCAGGCAAACTGCGGGAGCATGGGATCAGCACGGAGTGTCTGCGTGAAATTAAAGCGAGAGACATTATAAAGATTGGCGTGATAAAAGCCGAATTTTTCCATATGAGCCATAGCATTCCTGATGCAATGGGGATTGCTTTGCATACGCCGCTGGGAATTATTTTGCATACCGGCGATTTTAAGTTGGATCAGACGCCTATCGATGGAGATGTTGTCGATTTCAGGAAAATTTCTGAATTGGGCGACAAAGGGGTTCTTGTAATGCTGTCAGACAGCACGAATGCTGAACGAAAAGGATTTACCATGTCAGAACGCGTCGTGGGGAATACTTTTATCGAACTGTTTGGCAAGTGCCGTGGGCGGATTATTGTAACCACGTTCGCCTCGAATGTCCATCGGATCCAGCAGGTCATTACAACAGCGGTTCATTATGGGCGCAAAGTGGCCGTGGTGGGGCGCAGTATGGTAAATAATATCGGAATTGCGCAAGAACTTGGCTACATGAAAATTCCTGACGGAACCATGATTGAAATTGAAAACATTAACCGGTATCCGGACGATGAAATCGTGATCGTGACAACGGGTTCCCAAGGAGAGCCGATGTCGGCGTTAACGCGTATGGCGACGTCGGAACATCGCTGGGTGGAAATTCGTGAAGGGGATACGGTCATTATTTCCGCTACGCCAATTCCGGGAAATGAAAAAATGGTTTCGCGAACGGTTGACCTGCTGTTTAGGCAGGGAGCCGAAGTGATTTATGGACGGGAAATTGGCGTACATGTTTCGGGGCATGCTTCCCAAGAAGAGCTGAAAATTATACTGAATTTAGCCAAACCCAAATATTTTATGCCGGTACATGGGGAGTATCGCCATTTAAAAAGCCACCTCAGAATTGCTGAGCATTTGGGAATTCCGACGGAGAACATTTTTATTTTGGAAAACGGGAATATCCTGGAAATCACGTCCAAGTCCGCCAAAATTACAGGAAAAGTCCCAGCCGGTAAAGTTCTGGTTGACGGGTTAGGCGTGGGCGATGTAGGGAATATTGTTCTTCGGGATCGAAAACAATTATCGCAGGACGGAATTATGATTGTGGTTGTTACAATCAACAAGCAGGAAGGAAAAGTGGTAGCGGGGCCGGATATTGTTACGCGCGGCTTTGTTTATGTGCGAGAATCCGAGGAATTGATGGAAAGCGCACGGGAGAAAGTGAAGGAAGCTTTGGAAAATTGTACCCAGCAAAACGTCAAGGAATGGTCGGGCATAAAGGCGCAAATCCGTGAAAAATTAGGAAGGCATTTGCACGAAAAAACGGGGCGGCGTCCAATGATTCTCCCGATTATTATGGAAATGTAATGCTTTATTAAAAAAGGCAGCGCGATTTGTTGAAGCGCTGCCTTTTTTCTTTTTTTAATAGTGGATTTTTTTATTGTTTCTTAGAAAGAACGGGGGATTTTCTCCAATTTTTATTTGCATCAGGTGAGAGAACTACACCCAAGATGAATAAAAAATGAACTTGTTGAAGAAATTTTTGTAAGCCGGTTCAAGTCCGATTGGAATTCAATAGGCGCGTTGGATGAATTTTTCCCGTAAACGGGAAAAGGGCTTTTTCGTCTACAAGTTGACCTGGACGGAAAAATCCTGTAAGGTATTCTTGCGGATCAGTACTGCTTAGATGTTGTACCTGATAAGAAGTGGCGGAAACTTTTTGGAGTTCTACCACGGCTCCAGAGTCAAGAACCAGGGAAATGAAGCGAGAGGCGTCTGGTTCGGTGATCAGAGAGAGTGGATTGGGATAGTAACAAATCATGACGGATCATCCTTTTCTGGAGGGGGAAGCAAACTTTTTAGCTTTTTCATTGCATCGGCCAAGCCGCCCGTCGCATTCAGTAAGCCGCATTCCACTGCGTCTTCTCCGACTAAGACGGTCCCGACGTCCTGTGCTAAATCACCGGTTTTGAACATAAGCTGACGGAATTGCGATTCTGAGATATGCGAGTGCCGGATGACAAAATCAATCACGCGCGCTTGCATTTTATCCATATATTCATACGTTTGCGGCACGCCTACGACTAGTCCGGTCAATCGAATCGGATGAATCGTCATCGTAGCGGAGGGGGCAATAAAGGAATATTGGGCGCTCACAGCAATGGCGGAACCAATCGAATGTCCGCCGCCTAGAACCAGCGAAACCGTTGGTTTGGAGAGAGTGGCGATCATTTCTGCAATAGCTAAACCGCATTCTACATCCCCGCCCATCGTATTTAGGACGACGAGTAACCCTTGAATAGACGGATTCTCTTCTACCGCTACGAGCTGCGGAATAATGTGTTCGTAACGGGTCGCTTTGTTTTGCGGAGGCAGCAACATATGGCCTTCGATTTGGCCGGCAATGGTGAGGCAGTGAATGTTGCTTTGAAAGGGAGGCATGGGATTTTGCCCTAGTTCCCGGATATGATTCAGCGTTGTGTTTGGAGAAGTTTCTTCTGGTTTCCCCGTTGGGGGGAAGTGACTATCCATGTATAGAAATGGCATAAAATTCCTCCTATATGTGAAAATTTTATTTTCTTATCTTATTTTTGCTTAAGAAACCAGAAAACATGCATGCCGGGCAGGAATATTAAGAAAAATCACAGAAATGAAGCAGTGAAAATCTTTTAGGATATGCTATAATAAATCAGCGATTATTTTGTAAAAATGGGGGCGTAGAAGAAGATGGGACAAAACAAAACCAATAAAACGAGCAAAAAATCTTCATCCAAGAAAAAATCCACCCATGGAAAGACGAACCCATTTATGCTTGATGTATTATGTGGAATTGCCCTGATGCTGGCGGTGTTTACTGGAATGGGTATCCACGGTAGCCGGACGGGCGAAGACGGCGCCCAATTTTTTGGTTTAGCAGGAGAAATTATGATTCAAACGCTGCTGTCTTTGCTTGGAGAGACCGCCATGGTTGTTCCGGTATTTTTAGTGGGGTGGGCCATCCATTTAATCTGGGTGAAACGGATGTGGTCCGGACGCATGAATGGACTGCTGCTTTTAGCCCTCGGTGCGGCGATCCATTCGAGTTTAGAAAATATTCCGCGCGGATTGACTCCTTGGGAAGCTGCCGGTTATGGTATGGGAGGAGGTTATATCGGGGCTGTTCTTGCGATTTTGCTCCTCAAATTTGTTGGACAAATTGGAGGGACCATTGTATGGATCCTCTTACTTTTTTTGGGGGTTATTCTCCTGGTTCAGCGTTCAGCGAGTTCTTT
>CALXSZ010000074.1 GCA_944391275.1 uncultured Syntrophomonadaceae bacterium | reverse complement strand
TGGTTTTTGGAAGTGTATTCGTTACGGAAAACATTCAACAGAATCCCATGCGAATTGAAATTGACATTGCTCAACATGTTTTGATCTTGTATGAAAATGAACAGGAAGTGAAACGATACGAGGTAGGAATCGGGAAAAGCAGCACCCCCTCTCCCTTGGGCGAATGGAAAATTATCAGCAAGCAAGTAGATTGGGGAAATGGATTCGGTACGCGCTGGATGGGGCTCAATGTACCATGGGGCATGAACAGATAGTACCCTTCTTAAAAGAAAGGAATGGATCGGAATTTTCGAGGGGATGAGGATCTCTTACCGGAAACAGAAAACAAAAAATACGCCGAATAACGGTCGCTTTGGGTGAAAGGCGCGCTATCCGGCGGGATAATCTACGGGATAATCTAAATGTCAGGATTATTTCATTACATCGAATGATCACAATTGCTTCTTGCAAAGCAGGGAAATTTTCATTTTTCATTCGAACAATGAGGAAGAACAAAAGTTTTTATTTTTGAAAAATGATGTGGATGTTTGTTCCATCAAAAACGATTTCTTGAATACAAACGCGCCAAAATTCGCGTTTCTCCTTGGGGGAGAGAGCCGTGTAAGTCCTCTCCCAGCTGAAATTGGCGAGGTCGTTTCCTGTTGGCGGTTGAATTTGGTCATTTTGGTGGATGGAGGAGTTCTTTTGGGAATTTTTTTCGAATTGTTCGTGCAAGCTGGCGTAATCTTTTTTATAGGTCTCCAGATCAATGAAATCATTTACATAGAGTTCCTTTAAACGCTCTAATTTGAGGAGTATCCGGGCGCTTTTTTGTTTGGTTTTGTTAGGAGATGAGAGAGACAGAGCGTTTTTTTCGATTTGAAGACGATAAGATTCAATTTTTTCTATAAAAAGATCACTGATTTGACGGACAAGGGCGTTTTCTAGTTTTTTTTCGTTAACAAAGTGATTGTTCGTACAAGTATGCTCTCGCCAATAACTGGCACAGCGGTAATAATGTAAGTGTGGCCGGTTGCGATCGGCTGTTTTTACGACCATTTTTCGTTGACAATGGGCGCAGGTTATCAATCCGGAAAATAGATAAATATTCCCGGAAGGAGCATGTCGAATATTTTTTTTTAATATTTCTTGAATCCGATCAAATTGTGCGGGAGGGATGATGGCAGCGCAGTAGTTGGCGTTTTCTTTTAGTTCGCCTTTATAAATTTTTCGCCGCAACATTTGCCGAAAGCGTGTTTCGGAAAGATGTAATCCATAGGTTTGTTCAATATATCTCCGGGTTTCACTTTGACATTGGCAATTTTGAAAGTGATTAAACATATCGCGGATGATAGCCGCTTTTTTTTCATCGATAACCAAACGGGAATTTTCAATTTTATAACCAATGGACGTGCGACCCGTTGTCACCTGACCATGAGCAATTTTAAAGCGATTGACGTCTCTAATGCGGTCTCCGATACGATCGGCTTCGTGTTGCGCAAACGAAAGACTGATATTTAAATATAGACGACCGTTGGCGGTCGTGGTATCAAATTCTTCAGAGATGGATTTCCATTGAACATGATAGCGATCAAATATTTTCTGAAGATCATAAAAATCACGCAGATTTCGACTAAAACGATCTAACTTCATCACTAAAACAAGATCAATCATGCCTTTTTCAACATCCGATAACATCCGCATTAAGCTGGGACGACTGGTGTAATCTTTGCGTCTCGCGCTGAAACCATCGTCAACATATTGATCGGTCATATGATATTGGTGTTGTTGAACATATTTTTTTAATTCATCCAACTGCGCTTCGATGCTGTAGCCTTGTAATTTTTCTTTGTGAGAAAGTCGAGCGTACACGGCTGCTCGGATGGTTTTTTCAGGAAGGCTTGACTTCATGACGAGGCCTCCGGTATCTTTTGGTTTATGAAAGGAAAGAAACCCCTTATCATCTTTCTCTTTCAACATAATCCAATTCGATTTTTATTATGACAAATGATTCAACTTTTTATTTTTTCATTGAGATTATAAGAATGATTTGAACGTAAACGGTTCAGACGTTCGCACAACATAAATCTTTCATATCCTTTTATCCAATGATGGGATTTTTCGATTCATAAAGAGGAGACGAAGGGGTAAAGTATTGCGGTTAAAAATAAAGAATGCAAGAAATTTTCATAAAAATACAATAGGTTATGAATGAAATTTTATGTACATAAAATGTAGAATGAAACGAATAAAAATCGCAAGAAGGTGGAATTTTGGGAAGGAGAAATACAGAAATCGATGTGCAGTTTAAAAATAAACCGAATTTGGAGAAACTTTTAAGAAAGTTGGCAGATGGTTTCGAACAAAAATATCAAGTAAAGGTCAAGTTAACGATTCAATGGAAGAATTTTCAAGAAGAAAAGCAAATAGAATGCACATAATTGAACGTTTGGGAGCGGTTACCTTTGGATTGGGGGGGAAAACAATTGTGTTATCAGACGGAAATTCGATGGATACCCTACAAAAAAGGACTTCCGTAAAAGTCGATATTTGTTTTAACTGGAAAATAACTGAGATGATTAAAGTTAAGCGTTTCAGATATATATAGAAGAGAGTGTTTCTACGATTTCGAGTAGTGAAAAGGGATACATGAGGGAAATTTTATAAATGGAATCCGACGTCATTTGAAAAGATGGCATACAATGTCATAGGATCTGCTGTTATAATCATAGTGTAAAGATTTGCTTGAAGGATTAAACGAAGCTTTCTGTGTATTATTACAAAGCGTTGTTTAACGCTCAGAGTGAATCTTGACGCATATTTCCGCTGCACCGTTTCTTGATTCCATGGAAATATGTGGGATGGAACGAGATTTTCATAAAGAGAAGGAGGGAAAATTTGTTGTTATCTCCCGTTAGAATTTCTCGGATGGAGAGCCATGTTAGAAAATAAAAGAACATATGGGTAGGAACTTGGAAGACATCTATTGTTTGGGAATGAAAAGAGAAAAACTACCGAATAAAAGTGGACGTCTTCCGTAAAGTCGTTAGCTAGTTATATGTTTCAGAGCCGTTAGGCTCTTTTTTTATGGCCCAAAATGCCAGAAGAGTATATCTAAAGGGGGAAATATGAATAGGAGGGAGATTGATGCTTGCGATCACAGATATTTTGCAAACCATCGAGGAAAATTTGAAAAAAATTTGGCCGGAGGACGTTGTTTATCAAAACGCTCAACCAACCGATTTTGTACGTCCATCGTTTTTCATTCAAGTAACCAAAACTCGAGTTAAGATGTTAAATTCAAGCGAAATAGCGATTACGTTGGATGTTGTGATCAAGGGGTTTGTGGCGATTGACGAACAACAACAAACGCATTATGCGCAATTAGTCGCTCGAATGGCGCAAGTGTTGAGCTTATTTTATGATGGATATATACATGTTGGGGATCGTAATCCTCATGTGGTCAAATTAAAGAGTTGGTATCAACCCGATTTTTTTACCGTCAAGGTACGACTTAATTGGGGAGAAGAGCAAATGGTTGGCGATGCTCTGCCTTTAATGGGAGAGCTGAAATTAAATATGCAGGAGGGATAAATTATGGGATTACCATCGATTAACATTGCGTTTCAATCAACCGCGGCGGCGGCGGTTAGCCGTTCTCAAAAAGGAACGGTAGGAATTATTTTGGAAGATGCTGCTGGAACTGGAGAACATGCGTTGACGTCTTTAACGCAGATTCCGAGCGCTTGGACAGAAGTCAATCAACAATATGTTCAACAGGCGTTTAAGGGGTATATTAATCCTCCGAAAAAAGTCATTGTTTATGTCATTAATACGAGTGACGAAGAGGATACTCTCAATCAGGCGCTTGCATTTATGGCAACACAAGAAATCGACTATTTGGTGGGTATGCCGGATCTGGATTCGAGCGATGCTTCCACCATTGCTTCCTGGGTAGGTACGCAAAGATCCAATTATCATAGTGTTGTTAAAGCGGTGCTTCCGAATACAGCGGCGGACAAAGAGAGTATTGTGAATTTCACAACGAATGGGATTGTAACGGAAGAAGGGACTTTTGATGCTGAGGAATATTGCGCGCGGATTGCGGGCTTAATTGCCGGAACGCCGATGACCATTAGCGTGACGTTTGCGCCTTTGCCGGAGGTGTCAGATATTACCCGTTTAACGGCCAGCGAAATGGATGAAGCAATCGATGATGGAGAATTGATTTTAATGCATGACGGAACAAAAGTAAAGGTAGCCCGGGGCGTAAATTCAATGGTAACGACAACCCAGGATAAAGGAGATCAATTCAAGAAAATTAAGATTGTAGAAGCTATTGATATGATTGGGCATGATATTCGAGTGACCGCGCAGGATTCTTATATTGGGAAATATGCGAACAGTTATGACAATAAATTACTTCTGATTTCAGCGATCAAAGGCTACTTCCTATCTTTGGAAAACGATGGAATTTTGGAAAGCGGATCATCGGAAGTGGGCATTGACGTAGAAACGCAAGAAGCCTATTTAATTGGAATTGGCGTGGATACTTCGACATTAAATGAACAGCAAATCAAGGAATACAATACAGCCGATAAAGTATTCTTAAAGGCGAGTATCAAAATTTTAGATACAATTGAAGATATTACGTTGAACATTGCCATTTAAAGGAGGACGATTCGAATGGATAAAGCAAGCCGTGTGATGTCAGGTACTTGGGGAGAAGTTTGGTTGGATGGCGATAAGGTTTCCGAAGCTTATGGAATCCAAGCGAAAGTGGCATTTGATAAAGAAGATATTCCCATGTGCCGTCAGATGGGAACCGATGTGAAAGTGACCGGATACAAAGGAACCGGTTCTTTACGATTGTATAAAACGACGAGCCGGATGGCATTAGCTATTGGCGAGAATATCCGCAACGGAAAAGATATTCGGTTTACGATTATCTCTAAATTGAAAGATCCGGATGCTTACGGAGCGGAACGAGTTTCTTTAAGGAATGTTTCCTTTGACGATCTAACTCTAGCAGATTGGGAGGCGAAAACCACTGGAAAGGTGGAAGCGCCTTTTACGTTTACGGATTATGAATTTTTAGATGTGGTGGAACCGTAAGAAAATTTGGCGCTTCTTTTATGAGAAAGGAGCGCTTTTTTTATTCAATGGATGAAAGGAGAAAAAATGAGCGATTTATTGGATTTATTATTGCGTCCGGAGATACCGAATGTACAAAAAAATCTGCCGACCGCTGAATATAAAGTGAAACGCCTTTCGGAACTTCTGGGGCAGGACGTGATCTTTAAGGTGAAGGGACTGCCGTATGGGAAAGTCGAAGAGATTAGAAATAGCATCAGCCAAGATGCACAAGTGCATATTCTCCTTTCGGGGTTGGTTGAACCGGATCCGAAAAACAAGGAATTGGCGGTGAAATTTGGCGGGGAGACGCCGGCGGAAACATTAAAAGCGATGCTTCTGCCGGGAGAAATTGCCGATTTATCCCAAGCGATTGAAAAATTAACCGGATACCGAATGAATACCATCGAAAAAATAAAAAACGCATCCGGGACGGAAGCGACGGGGAATTAACGCTCGTTTATTGGTTGTTTAAAAATAAGGGATGGAAGCCGGGCGATTATTATAAATTGTCGCCCGGTGAAAAGACCTTAATTTTGGCGCTTGCGTCCTGTGAAGCGGAAGATCGGACCTCGTAAATCTTGGACAGAGAAAATTTTCGGAAGACTGAGTGGGGAGAAAAAGAAAAACAAAACGAAAAGATTTAAAAGAGGCGGGGAGGAGGGAGATTATGCCGACAGAATCCATTGTGGGGGTAAAAATAGAGGATGATAATCTTAAAACGCTGCTAAGTATGAGTAAAGAAGTGGGGAATTTTTCCTCCAACTTAGAGGACATGCAAAAGGTACTGAAAAAACTCACTGAAAATGAATATGAATTAAAACTTGATGTTGATGGAGCAAAAAGAAATTTAGATAAAGCTCAAAAAGTTTTTAATCAAAGTAAAAAAAGTGAAGAAGATTACCAGAAACTACTAAAAAAACGGGACGCTTATATACAGGCGCAAAGAAATTTTGAATTAGTTTCTAACACGGCGGTAAAAGCCAAAAAACATATGGAAGAAACGGCTAGTACGCTTAGTAAAGCGGAGAATCGAACAAGTAGCTCCGGATTAATGAGGAAGTTGGTAAAAAGTGATATTGGCAAGGCAGCCGGGAAAACTTTGTTGAATGTGGCAGATATGCAATTGGAAGGAATGTTCGGCAAAGAGATAGGCGGTGCGATTTCAGGGATGATTTCGGGGGCTCAAATTGGGTTTAGCATCGGAGGGCTGCCGGGTGCGGCGATAGGCGGATTGGTTAATGCTGGAGTTGAACTGGTTAACGGACTTACAGAGAATCGACAGGAAAAAACAAAAGTTATAAAAGACTATGTACAGAATACATTGGAAACCGCAAAAAGTTCTGATCAAGAAAGAATTGCAATGGGAAGCGAAGGGGCAAAACAAGATGAACTTGATCGATTAGAAATAAAACAGATGCTGGACGATCCCTCTAATTTAGAAACGGTTTGGAATACAGTTACGAAATTTTCAACAACCAATCCCATAATGCGGGAAGAGGTCATAGAGAAGACTAAATCATTACTCTCACAAGGCACTAGTGTGGAAAACTTGGAAGCAGAGTTAATACAATCTTTTGGAGGAGAAGCGTATTTAAATGCCCTTAAAGGCACGTATGAAGGACAAGGAATCATATTAGCGAATATAGAAACAGAAAGAATGAATGAAATAGGCAAAGCCTATAATGACGAGAGGAGCGAAGGCATACAGAAAGAAATAGATTTTTATAACTCTGATGGCGGGAAAGAACGGATAAAGGCCGAAGGAATGGTTGCTCAAGCGCAAGCAAGAGAGGAGAATGAGTTCAATTCTTTAGAAAATGAATTATGGCAAGTAGTGACCGGAAAGTTAGCGCTTGAGGAATCAAGTTTTAAAGATAGTGATCAGGCTGAGATAATTACGGAGCTCATTGTTGAATATGAAGAAGCAAATAAAGATATAACCGGAGGCACGGAAGAGGAGAAGAAAAACCAGCGGATTGATCAGGAAACTACGATGACGAAATTTAATGCTTTGATTGAGTTACTGACAATGAATGAATCGAAAACGACTTATTTAGGACAGAAGCGTTCTGAAGCTGAAGAAGAACTTTATTTTACGGCAGGAAAAGCTACGGCGTTAAATGAGCTGTATGTTAATGTTGATGGGGCAGAGAAAGCGCTTGAAAAAGGAGTTTCAGAAGGATTTAATATCGGAATAAAGAGATTTATACAAGGCATGAATGCTTATGGTGAAAAATATTGGTCAAACCCAGATTACAACTTTGATGGAATGTCCGAAGCTTTTGGCCTGCCCTATGTTCCGTATGATGGTTTCCCGGCTTTGCTACATGAAGGAGAGCGGGTTTTAACCGCTAACCAAGCGCGCCAAATGGATCGAAACGTGGCGGGCGTCAATATTCAAATTGCTTCCATGCAGGTGCGGGAAAACGCCGATATTGACCGAATTGCACGGGAACTCTACCGAAAAATGTCTTTAGCCAGGGAGGTGAGAGGGAATGCTGCAGTTTATATTTAAGAATACCGTCAAAATGACCGAATTGATCTTGCCCGTTACGCCCTCTTCCTTTGAGATTGATACCGGGATTCGTATTGAAACGATTAACATCCATACGGTAGGGGACGTCAATTTAGCGGGATTAAAAAGTTTAAGCACTATCAAAGTGGATTGTCTGCTGCCGGCTCGAGCCTATCCGTTTGCCTTGTCTTCCCAGATTATTCCTTATGAAATTGTTGCAACATTGCAGGAATGGAGCGATCAGGGACATATTTTGCGTTTTATCATATCGGAGACGCCGGTGAATATCCCTGTAATCATAGAAAATGTGGCCTACGGAGAAAGAGATGGCAGCGGCGACGTATATGCCAGTTTAACTTTACGCGAGTATCGGTATTTGACGCTCCCTACGTATTATACAGACGGTGGAACATCTCAGGAAACGAGAGAAGTAGAAAATCTTCCGGATTGTCAGGAAAGTTATACGATTGTTTCAGGCGATACGTTGTCTGGAATTTGCCAGAAATTTTATGGAGATGCAAGCCTTTATGCCAAATTGGCAGCGGCGAATCAAATACAAAATCCGAATTTGATTTATGCGGGCGATGTTATTCATTTACCGAGCCGAGAAAATTTATGAGAAAAAATGATTTTTCTCTTGCATTGAAAAATAAAATCATTTACAATATAAATAGTTAAGGAACTCTAACTCCTTAAAATTTTTCTTCTAAAGCGCTGAATTGGATTTCAATGAAAGTCTCCGCAAGATTTATTCGTTTGATAATGATGGTGTGGTCATACAATAGAATAATGATCTTGCAGCTCAACGAATTTCTTTTGTTAATAAACTTACTCCTTTTCCATGATATTACTTCTATAAAAATAATTACTTCTGAACATTCTCCCATAACACAGATAAAAAGCAGCGTGATTCAAGACTTTAGAAGAAAAACAAGCAAAAACCAAAGCTGAGCCGGGGTCGGGTATTCCCCGGCTTTTGGTTTCCACAAGCATCAAACATTCGAACGTTCCAAAAAGGGACGTTTTTTTATTGCCAAAAAGGAGGTGAAAAAATGCTGAAACTCATAGTACAGGGAACGGGTTTTTCCCAAGAACTGACAGGACATGTGGAAGAACTTACCTGGTCTGGGAGTTATGATCAGTGTACGCGAACCTTAGAATTTACATTGGCAACTTCTCCGACTGCTCCTTATTTACAAACGATAAAATGTGATTTGGGTAATCAAATATTGTTTTATGTAGATGATCAACTTCTCTTTGACGGTTACGTTTTCCGGCGAGAGAAATCGACGGAGGACGCGCGGCTCCAGATTATTTGTTTTGACCGGGGAATTTATTTAAAACGGAATCAGGGGGTTTATGCATTTGAGAACCAGACGGCTGCGGCTATTACGCAGCAAGTATGCCGGGATTATGGAATTAAGGTGGGGAACCTTCCGAATCCTTCTACCTTAATAACACGGAATTTTTTGGGATGCAGTTTGTACGAAATCATTCAGACGGCGTATACGTTTGCCTCGCATGAAACCAAAAAAGCCTATATGATTACTTTCCAGGGAGATACGTTAACGGTATTGGAAGAAGCGCTGCATTTGCCGCTGATCCTAGCAGGCGGATCGAATCTTATGCGGGTGAATGTCACGGAGAGCATTGAAAATATGGTTAATCAGGTGAATATTTATAATCAGGAGGATCAGTTTGTTCGTAGCCTGAAAAGGGAAGACGCGATTGCCTTGTATGGTTTGATGCAAAGTTATTTGCAACAAAATAATGATGAAGATATGGAAAATGAAGCGCAAAAATTATTAGAAGATCATGGCGTTGAGCAAAAAATAACCGTGGGAAATTTAGGAAATATCACCTGCGTCACGGGGCAGACGGTTATGGTGCAGGAGCCTTATACAGGACTTTTTGGGGTGTTTTGGATTGAGAATGATGTACACACTTGGAAATTAAATCAATATTACAATACGTTAACTTTGCATTTTCGTCGGATGATGGATGAACAAGAAGCTGGAAGTTCTCCGGCAAATTAGGAGATGATGGGTCTTGGAGGGAAATCCCTATCAAAAGATGTTAGATATAATGAAAAACGAAGCGAAAAGTATACAAAAAACTTGGCTGCGCGTAGGAGAAGTGGTTAAAGTTGATCCTCTTACGATCCGCATTGCGGAAACCGAACAAAGTGGAAATCATTTATGGATCAATGAACAAATTCAAAATGAACATAAAGAAACCGTATCGTTCGTTGGAACGGGTTCTTTGACCGGGCAATTAAATGGGAATCGGACGACTTTTTCCATGGATGAGGAAATTCCGGATGAGAGAATACGGGTGCAAGGGGAAAATGTTCTGAAAAATTGTTTGAGGGTTGGGGATAAAGTATTGACTTTATCGGAGGATGATCAGATTTTTTATGTTTTGTGTAAGGTGGTGAGAGCGTGAATTTGTTTCCTTTAATTGCGTCAAACGATATACAAGCGGAAGAGATTCCGTTATGTCGGGAAGTGGCCTGGGATTTTGAACAGGATAAACCGATTTTTAAGCAGGGGATGCCTATGACTGTCGAGGGTAAAGAGGCCGTTCAAGTATGGATATGGAATGCCTTAAAAACAGTACGGTATCGATATGAAATTTATCCGTGGTCCTATGGTTGCGAGGTAGAAAATTTAATTGGACAACCTTTTACAGATGCAGTGAAACAGTCTGAAGCCATACGTTATGTCAAAGAGTGTTTAGCAGAAAGTCCGTATATTGAATCGGTGAATGGGATCCAAGTTTCTTTCGATGAAAATGTTCTTTCTGTGGAATGTGTGGTCAAGACCATTTATGGGGAGGTGAAAATGGATGTTTGAAGAGATTACAGTAGAAAGCATTCGAAAAGATATTTTAGAACGAATTGATCTGGAGTTGTCGAAAGAAACGGGCAGCTTTTTGTACCAGATTGTTTCCGGGATCAGTTGGCGAATTTGGAATACTTATCAGAGTATGAACGCCTTACTTCCCATTGCCTACGTGAATGAAACTTCCGGAGAATATTTGGATAAACGCTGTGAGGAGGTTGGAATTGTACGTAAACCTGGAACAAAAGCTTCATTGAAATTGAATTTTGTGGGGACGCCTGGATTGACGATACCGGCAGGAACCGTTTTTCTGACGACAGATGAATTAGGGTTTACGCTTGACGATTCGGTGGTTATTTCAGAAGAAGGAACAGGGGGGGGATGGGCGACGGCGCTGGAAATTGGAGAAGTATACAACATTGCAGCAGGGAAAATTACAAAAATGTATGTTCACCTCAGTGGGTTAACGACATATACGAATGAAGCGGCAAGCGGAGGAGAAAACCGGGAAAGCGATGTGGATTTATATGGGCGATTAGTTGATTATTGGACAAAACCTGCGACCAGTGGAAACGTTCATGAATATCATGCCTGGGCGTTGAGTGTAGACGGAGTAGGCGCCGCTAAAGTGATTCCTGTTTGGGATGGAGCGGGAACCGTCAAAGTCATTATTGCAGATCCTTCGAAGAAAAGTGTTGATACAGCAACGGTTTCTCGGTGCGCTGCTTATATTGAAAGCGTACGACCGATTGGGGCGGATGTAACGGTGGTGAGTGCAACGGAAAAGGCCATCCATGTGACAGCGACGGTAACGATTGCAAAAGAGGTAACGCTTGAAGATGTAAAATCGGCGTTTATTGATAAATTGAATGATTATATTACGGACATGGCTTTCCAGGAAGGGACTTTCTTGTATCATCGAGTAGGTTATTTGCTTTTAGGATGTGAGGGAGTAGAAGATTTTAGTGCGCTGACGTTAAATGAAGGGACGGAAAATATTGTTTTAAGCGCAGAAGAAATTCCGGTTTTGGGACAGGTGGTGATAAATCTTGCGTCCGATGATTGAACTTTATCCTGAAAGATATCAAAATAGTCCAGAATTTCAGGAAATACAGGCTGCATTAGATGTTTGGAATCAAAAATTGTGGAGTGATAAAGAAGATTTTTTCTGTCAATTAAATGTTGAGACGGCGACTTGGGGACTTCAGGCTTGGGAAGAAATGCTGGGGATATTAACGCATAGCGGGGAATACGAAGCAAGGCGGGAGCGTGTATTGTCCAAACTTCGACGAATTGGAACAACAACACCGGACAAAATAAAGTGTATTTCTGAGTCTTTTGTTGAAGAAGGCGTCGTTGTAACAGAATATCCAAATGAGTTTCGTTTTACCATTGCTTTTAATGGAAAAGGGATACCGAAACGAATTGCTGATTTAACTACGGTGATAGATGAAATCAAACCGGCTCATTTAGTTTATCAATTTATTTATCTTTTTTTTACGCATGGCGACCGCTCCGTCTATACGCATGGCGCACTGCATTCCTATACCTATAAACAAATAAGAGAGGAAGCGATAAACGATGCCTAATTATACAGAAAATTTCAATTTAGAAAAACCGTTGGAAAGTGAATATTATGACATTAATGTTTTTAATGAGAATGCCGATAAGTTGGATGCAGCTCTAAAAACCATTACAGACAATGCCGAAGCCGCCGGGGAGACGTTAGAAACCGCGATGACCTATTTGGGTGTCAACCCCATAACGGCGGCCGCCAACGATACCCCCGCCAACTGGGCGGAAAAGAAAACCGGCTATGCGTACTTTGATCAAACCGGTTGTTTAGACGAACAACCCGAACGATATGGATTTTTAATTTCCTATGTACAAGGGGGTGGAGTTTCCCAAATTTGGCTGTCCCGGCCGACCGGAGCGGCGTATTTAAGGCATGGGGATACGTCCAACGGCTGGCGGCAAAATTTCCAACAAATCTACGACGAAGCCCACAAACCGACCCCCGCCGATATCGGCGCAGTCAAAACCACAGGCGACACGATGACCGGGGATTTAACAATCGAAAAAGGATTGCCAATGTTCTATTTAAGAAATACTTCGGGTGAAAGATATGCAAACTTTCAAGTGGACAATGATGGAAATCTTAATATTTGGAATTCCGCAGATAGCAGTAACACAAATTTTATTACGATTAAACCGGAAACATCGAATATAGAGAATTCCATACGGTTTACCCATCGGACAAATGGTTCGACAAATGTTTATAACGTACTCACCGAAGCCAACGCAAAAGACATTGTTTCGGAGCAAATTACTCCCGCCGATATCGGCGCATTGTCTACCACTGGCACCGCCGCGAGCGCGACCAAACTCGCGGCCGCGCGCACGATCCGAACCAACTTGGCGTCAACCTCCACCGCATCCTTCGACGGGTCCGCCAACATCACCCCGGGAGTCACCGGAACTTTACCGGTCGCCAACGGCGGCACCGGCGCAACCACGGCGGCGGCGGCAAGAACCAACCTGGGGATTACTCCCGAAAATATCGGCGCTTTATCCGAAGCCGCCGGAGAAACGTTAGAAACCGCGATGACCTACATGGGTGTCAACCCCATAACGGCGACCGCCAACGATACCCCCGCCAACTGGGCGGAAAAGAAAACCGGCTATGCGTACTTTAATAAAAGCGGCTATTTAACCGAACAACCCGAACAATATGGATTTTTAATATCCTATGTACAAGGCATTTACGTTTCCCAAATTTGGCTGTCCCGTCCGACCGGACCGGCGTATTTAAGACATGGGGATACGTCCCCGGGCTGGCGGCAAAATTTACAGCAAATCTACGACGAAGCCCACAAACCGACTCCCGCCGATATCGGCGCGCTGCCCCTAACCGGAGGGACCATGACCGGGCAGATCATCCGAAACGTCCCCGATTCGGCCTACGTTAACGGACGTGATAAGGCAGTGTTAAGAATGATAGTAAATATAAGTGCAACCAGTTTTTATCCAATTTTATCAATGTAAACATAAACAGGAAGTTAGGACGT
>CALXSZ010000073.1 GCA_944391275.1 uncultured Syntrophomonadaceae bacterium | reverse complement strand
TAATTCGTCTACATCCGGTTCATATTCCAGGAGAATATCCTTTCCCGCGATCCCGATGTCGGCCGCGCCCCGTTTCACGTAAATTGCAACGTCGGAAGGTTTTACCCAGAAAAAACGAATTCCTTTATTCGCGTTTTCAAACGTTAATTTTCGGTTTATTTCCCGAATTTCCGGGCAATCATATCCGGCCCGCTCAAAAATCGCGTACGCATTTTCCCCTAAACGGCCTTTTGGTAAAGCGACATTAAGCATTGGTTTCAAGAATTTTCACCTCCTGACCGGTAACCGCAATAAGCTGCCGATAGGTTAAGGATGAATCGACTGTACGCTGGATCCGTACGCTCTTTCCGCTGTCTGTCCAGGCTTTTGCAGTTTTAATCAGCGTGGACAGATCCGTGGTATCGTCATAAGTGATGAACGCGTCTACATCATACGAATTTTTTTCAACTTGAAAACGTTCCAATGGGTCCAAATAAACCGCAAAACCAATTGCGCCGCCGTATTTCCCCATTTTCGCCATCAAATTATCGTACCGACCGCCGGATAAAATTCCCTCCGACAATCCGTCTATAAAACCGCGGAAAAAAACCCCGTTATAGTAATCCATATCATTAACAATGGAAAAATCCAGGTTGATGTTTTGTTGGACGCCAAAAGCATTTAGAACTTCTTGAATGGCCTCCAATTCCTTTAGAGCCTTTAAACTGTTTTCCGGAAGCGCCATTTGCTGGGTTTGATTCAGCATTTGACGGATCGGTCCGTAGAGACCGATCAGATCGCATAAAAGCTTTTGGGAAGCAGTAGAAATAGAAAAATTTTTGCAGATTTCTGCTAATTCGTGTCGATTTTTTGCAGCAATGGCGCGCAGAATTTGACTCCGTGCGGGATCGCAAGCCCCTTCCTTTTCCAAAATACCGGAAACAACGCCCATATGGGACATGTCTAGAATATAGCGATCCGAAATCATGGCCAGGCTTTTTACCGCCAACATAATAACCTCGCCCATCGCATACCCGTCAATTTTACCGATACATTCCAGGCCTGTTTGTAAAATTTCCCGAAAGCCGTCTCCGTTTCGCGGGGCCCGGTACACATGCTCCGTGTAGTAGACTTTTTTCATTTGATCGGCGGCTTGAGTGTTTTTTACGATCGAAAGGGTAATATCCGGTTTTAAAGCCATGAGATTCCCATTTGTATCATGAAAAGTTAAAATTTGCTTGCTGGGAAGGAAATTTTTATTTTGCATATAAAAATCATATGCCTCGAATTTTCTTACTTTATACGGGGTATAACCATACAGCTCGTATAAGGTTCGTAAAGCGAACATTACCCGCTCATCCATTCGCAGAACCATGGAGGATGCAGACATTTCAAAATCCCTCTTTCAAGTTTATCATATTATCACTTTATAACTTTATTATGCAAAAGTCAAGACTGGAATCTTTTTTCGAAAAGTTTTCAAGAAATAGCGCCGATGAGACTTAAATGGGAAAAAATGGAACTCAATAGACTTGTGTACCAGTCGCTCAGGAAAAAATAAAAAATTCTTAATGGAGGAAAAGAGTAAAATCACGAAAAGAATAAAATCAAGGAAAGAAAATCAAGGAAAGAATCGTAAAAGCGCTGGCGAGTCGCAATGATATAGACATGGGCGGAACGACTGCCATATGTGTTGGCGTGGAGAGCGCAATGGGATTGTCCACGTACGACTGATCGGAGTGTTTCCTGGAAAATGTGTCGGAATACTAGCGCCATATTGACAACTCGAACCGAAAAAATGTCCTTTAAACGAATAAAAGAAGAAAAAAGCGTTGATAGTGGAGATCGACGCTTTTTCTTTGGCCTAGAACCCTAGGCAACGACTTTTCCATTGAAAGATAACCAAGGCAAAACGACCGGGGATCCCAAATTTTTTATTTCACCTCTCGTTTTTGCCCACATAAAAAATTTACAAATTGTCGCGCGCTGCGTCCGGAGTAACCATGATACATCTTTTCCCACTGCATGGCTTGTTCCCGTAAACTGGCTTCGTCCATGGTCAACCCTTCCCGTTGGGCGAGCGTATGGACAATCTTCAAATACTGTTCTTTATCTGGGGCGTAGAAGCTTAACAGGACGCCAAAACGATCGGATAGGGAAAGTTTTTCCTGATGGGTATCCGAAATATGCACTTCCTCATCCGCACCCTGTCGATCACTCCAATTTTCGCGAATAAGATGTCGGCGATTCGACGTGGCGTAAATTAATACGTTATCCGGACTATTTTCAAGGCTTCCCTCAATGCAGGATTTAATGTATTTGAAATCGCTGTCGGAAGCTTCAAAAGATAAATCGTCGATGAAAAGAATGAAGCGAAACCGCCGATCTTTCATACAATCAATGATGGATGGAAAATCGGCGAATTGTTGACGGGTTATTTCTACCATTCGCAGCCCCTGATCAGCGAATTCGGCTAGAAGCGCTTTGACGGAAGAAGATTTTCCGGTTCCTTTTTCGCCGTAAAGCAATACGTGATTGGCTTTTTGCCCTTGGACGAAGGCTTCGGTGTTTTTCAGAAGCACCGACTTTTGATATTCATATCCGACTAAGTCGTTTAAACGCATAAGTTGAGGATGCATGACGGGCGTCAATCCTTTTTTCCATTGAAAGGCCAAATGACCGGCAAAAGCGCCGCAGCCATATTGTTGATAAAAAGCGTTCAATTTTTGCTGCAAAGTTTGATTTTTTTCTTCCGTGAATAACAGCAGAAGTTCTTGAATGCCTTTTTGCATAAGGTTGATCGTCGAAAACGGCGCTGTTTCCAGCGTAGATGCTGGTAAAGCGGGTAAGTGATTTAGCGCTGCAAATTTTTTCCAGTCAAAAAATAAGATGGTTTTCAAAAGAGGCAAATCGTGTTGGATCCAGGCCGATAAAGATGGAAATTGGGGTTGTTTTTTTTCGGCGATGCGCGTATAAAAGTTCTCGTCTTGCCAAATGAGACGCGCAACGAAATTTTGCCACAAATCTCCTTGCAAGGCGAAACGAGATTGCTCAGAAGCGAGTTGATGAAAAAGATCCATATAAATCTTTTGCGCTTTTTTGGGATGTGGAGGGATCGTTTTTAACAGTTTGACAAACATTTTCATTGAAGGGTTTTTCGTGATATTCCGATAAACAAATAAATTTTGAACGGCCTGTTCAATTGGGATGGTATTCATAAGACGGATTCCTTTCGTGGACAAGATAGATTATCAATATTTTTATATCCTAAATCATAAACGGAACGAACAATCGGCGCTGTAAAAAAGCAAACGGATATCCGTTTGCTTTGAGCATTCCATCATCGGGAAGAACGATGAGCGGGAACCGTATTAGTCTATTCCATCGCCGTGTTCGTCTTTTTGTTTACGGCGGTAATAATCCTCTACCTGCTTCTTTCCGTCCCAATCTCCGCCTTTGATCGCGCCGCTGCCTTTGATCAAGACCGAGCCTCCGACGATGATTCTTTTTACGGGCGCGTGACACGTTGGACAGGTTTCCAGCGCAGGAGCGGAAATGCGTTGGATTTTGCTGAAACGTCCGCAATTCGGACATTCATAGAGATAATCGGGCATTCTTCTCCCCTCCTTTCTTAAAAAAACATTATATACCAAAATATTTTGTCGATCAAGGGTTCCCTCTCTCAACCGCTTCCAAATCATTGTAAGAATAAGGAGAAAAAAGCGTAATGATGGATGAATGAAAAGAAAAAGGATCGAAAATTTGGTATAATATTTACACAAAGGGAATTTTCTGCAAACCATCGCAATAAGGAGGAAAAAGAATGAATCAAATCGGTCTTCCGCTTTTTGCCTGGATTGGGGAGGGCGTTTGGGATTTCAATACGGTATTCACGCTGTTAAGTGTCCTGTTGGGGTTGATCCTTATAGGGATTGTGCTTCAGTTGCGGCAGAAAAACAAAAACAAAGAGGAAATGGAACGGCAAATCAAACAACAATTGGATGTTTTCGCGCATGAAAATCAAAATTTACGAGGGGAAACCATGCCCATCCAAGCGCTATTAAAAGAAGAAATGCCTTTTTTGCGCAGGGAAAATCACAACCCCACGCGGCAAACGGGCGAGG
>CALXSZ010000072.1 GCA_944391275.1 uncultured Syntrophomonadaceae bacterium | reverse complement strand
AATCGTAAATTCGAAAGGTTGTATTGGAGCTCTGTTGGATTTCCGCCACCATAATCCCCCCGCCTAAAGCATGGACGGTTCCCGGCATAATATAGTACGATTCTCCCGGATGAACTGAAACCGATCGGAGGTCATCACAAATGGAGCCATCCAAAGCATGGGCAACAAACGCTTCTTCCGAAATGGCGCTTTTTAACCCATAATAAATGGACGCGCCAGGGTCCGCATCCACAATATACCACATTTCGGCCTTTCCTTGTTCTCCTGCATTGACGTCGGCATTTTCGTCGGAAGGATGAACCTGGATCGAAAGAGGTTCTTGCGCGTCAATTAATTTTATTAAAACCGGGAAGACGCCCGGCGTACGGTTCATGCTTCCAATCCATTGATTGCCTTTTATTTCCAATATTTCTTTAAGCGTTCTGCCTTGAAAAGCCCCCTCGGCAATGCGGCTCAACCCATCTTCATGGCAGGATAACTCCCAACTTTCCGCGGTAAAAGGAAAGGGGCTATCTTTCCCAAATTTTTCGCGCAGTCTTTTTCCTCCCCACAGATAATTTTTATAAACAGGAAGCAGTTTCATCGGATACATATCCTTCGGCTCCTTTACTTTGATATTTTGGGGTTTTCAATACTTTTTTCCTTATTAATATTCCTGATGCGCACTTTTTTACACATGATTATTTTTTATTGTTTTTTAGAAATGAAATTTTTCTTTTTCTTCTATTTTTTCTTCTATATCGAATATATCGAAATCGAAAAATCGGAAAGAATATGCGCTTATTCCTATATATGCGGAAGCACTGCAAAAGAATTAATCCAAATTTTTTTCAAACTGTAAAATAAAAAAAATTCTGGAAAGAACTAGAATTTCCCCAGAATCAACAAAAAATATCTCTTTTTGTAGAAAAGTGATTGACAAGCGTTGCTTTATATTCTATGATGCATTTGTTTAGATGAAAATATTTCTCTGGAGAGACCCTATGCGGGAGCCGAAGGTGTACGGCGGATGATGAATTCGCTTAATCTCTCAGGCAAAAGGACGGAGCTGCAATAAGTTATGTCATTTCCTGTAAGGCCTTAACGGCCTTTTTTTTATGTTTTGACGTAGTCGATCGTAGCTGCGTCTGAAACGTGAAAGGGAAATGATTTTTTTATTTAAGGAGAGAAATTATGACTAAAAAAACGGTTTTTCCTTACATACCCAATTCTGTTCCCGAGATCCAACGGGAAATGCTCGATTATGTTGGGGCGAAGGACGTCATGGATTTATATGAAGAAATCCCGGAAAGTTTGCGCTTTACAGGTAATCTTCAGCTTCCGGAACCCATTCGGGATGAGGCGGGGATAAAACGCCATATGGAACGCATTTTATCCAAAAATGTCAATTGCAACGACTATGACAATTTTAAGGGAGCCGGGTGCGCGCAACATTACGTCCCAGCCGTCTGTGATGAAATTGCTTCTCGCGGGGAACTTTTGACGTGTTATGGAGCAGAAACGTGGGCCGATCACGGAAAATATCAAATCTTTTTTGAATATCAAAGTTTGATGGCGGAATTGTTGGAAATGGATTTCTTAACCGTTCCTTGCCATTGCGGCGGACAGGCAGCCGCCACAGCGCTTTGTATGGCGAATCGAATAAACGGTCGTAAAAAGGTTCTATTGCCGCGAAATATGACGCCTCAAAATCTACAGCTCGTGGAAAATTATCTTCATTCGGTGCATTCGGAAAACGCATTAGAAATTGTTTTAGTGAATTACGATCCTGTCACAGGACAAATCGACCTGTCGGATCTGAAAACGAAACTGGATCCAGATGTTTCGGCGGTATTGATAGAAAATCCGAATTATTTAGGAATCATCGAAAGTAACGGCGGGGAAATTGGCCGTTTAGCCCGAGAAAACGGATCAGAATTTATTGTTTATGCAGATCCGATCAGTTTAGGCGTCATGGAAGCTCCCGCAAATTACGGCGCAACCATCGGGGTTGGCGATCTGCATAGCGTCGGTCTGCATCTGCATTGCGGCGGAGGCCAAGCAGGCTATATCGCCAGTTTGGATGAAATGAAATACATTCAGGAATTTAAAGAATTGGTGGACGGCGTAACCGATACGGTTGTTCCAGGCGAAGTTGGTTATACGGTTGTTCTGATTGAACGAACCCACTACGCTTTACGTGAAAAAGGAAAAGAATTTACCGGCACCCAAAATAATCTCTGGATGGCGCCTGTGGCAGTCTATCTTTCTCTCATGGGGCCGCAGGGAATGGAAGAAGTCGGAAACACCATTATGACGAACAGCCAGTACGCGGCTAAAAAATTAGCGACAATTCCGGGAATTCGCATACGATTTACGGCGCCTTTCTTCAAAGAATTCGTCGTGGACTTCAACCAAACTGGGAAAACCGTCGCTCAAATCAATCAGGCGCTTCTTTCGTATGAAATTTTCGGCGGCGTTGATCTTTCACAAGATTTCCCCGAGCTGGGACAATGCGCGCTCTATTGCGCAACTGAACTCACGACCAAAGGCGCGATGGATCGTTTAGCCATTGCTTTAGAAGAAATTTTAGCAGGGAGGGAATAGACATGAAAAGAGATTATACTACCCATCTCAGACAGTTTCACGAAGCCAAATGGGATGAAGAAATCATTTTTGACCTAAGCGTTCCCGGTCAGCGCGGAATATTGGTCCCCTCCCCTGCTGAAGGCGTGGTTGCCGAGGTAGGAAATGGAGTGGACGCGCTTCCGGAAACGATGCGGCGCAAAAAAGCTCCCGCTCTTCCGGAAGTCCATCAAACGCGGGTTAATCGTCATTATATGCGTCTCACCCAAGAAATTCTAGGCATGGACGTAACGCCCGACATTAGTCAGGGAACTTGTACGATGAAATACAGCCCGAAAGTGCAGGAACACCTGGTAGCGCAAAATCCGAATTTAGTCGACGTCCACCCCCTGCAAGACGAATCAACCATTCAGGGAATCTTAGAAGTCTACAAAAAAACGGAAGAAATGGTCAATGAGATTTCCGGAATGGACGCTTTCTGTTTCCATGCAGGCGGCGGTGCCGCGGCTTGTTATGAAGGCGCCTGCGTGGTTCGAGCCTATCATGAATCGAGGGGAGATACGCAGCGAGATGAAATTATTACCACGATCTTCTCGCATCCTTGCGACGCAGGTGCTCCCGCTACTGCCGGCTACAAAGTTATCACTTTAATGCCGGATGAAAACGGGATTCCCAGTTTAGAGGCGTTAAAAGCCGCGCTTTCTCCGAAAACCGCAGCCATTTTTGTAACCAATCCGGAAGATACAGGAATTTTCAATCCACGCATCAAGGAATACGTAGACGCCGCCCATGAAGTAGGCGCTTTATGTTATTATGATCAAGCGAATGTGAACGGGATGATGGGAATCACCCGAGCCAAAGAAGCCGGATTTGATTTGATTCATTATAATCTTCATAAAACTTTTTCTTCCCCTCATGGTGGAATGGGTCCAGGTTGCGGTGCTTTGGGCGTTCGTGAATTCTTAAAACCTTTCTTACCGGTTCCACGGGTAGAATACGACGGTCGACGTTATTATTTGGATTACGACTGTCCGCAAAGTATTGGAAAAGTTCGCTCTTTTATGGGAAACGTTCATGTTGTTGTACGCGCGTATATGTGGATTATGCAAATGGGCGCGGAAGGTTTAAAAGAGGCCGCCATTTGTTCGGTCTTAAATAATCAATATCTCATGAAAAAAATCAGCGAAATTCGCGGGGTAAAAATTTATTATGCTCCTGGCAAACGTCGTCTCGAGCAATGTCGTTACAGTTGGGAGCCGTTAAAAGAAGAAACAGGATTTGGCACGATGGATGTTTCAAAACGAATTGTAGATTTTGGTCTAGAACATTACTGGCAATCACACCACCCTCACATTGTTCCAGAACCTTTTACATTAGAACCCACGGAATCCAACAGTAAAGACGATTTAGATGAATACGTTGCGATCCTAAAAGAAGTTTCCCGGGAATGTTATGAAGAACCGGAATTGATCCGCCAAGCGCCTCATAACGCCCCGATTCACAATATTCTTGTAGACGAAATCAATGATTTTGATAAAATCGCGGTTACTTGGCGACAACTACAAAAACGCATCGCCAAAGGAACCATGAAAGAAATAAAGTAACCAATATATTTTGAGGAGAAAAAATCAATTGTAAAATAAAGAGGAGAGAAATATGAATACGAATCAAAAAAAACTCGGGTTGTTTTCGGCCATTTTATTTGGAATTGGATTAATTTTCCCGATTGCGCCCGTCGCTATTTATGGTACCGTACAACCCATTTCAATGGGCCACATGGCCATTTGTTACTTACTGGCGGCAATTCCGATGACGTTTACAGCTTGGAGTTTCGGCGCCATGGGCGCGGAATTTCCGCGAGCCGGTTCTTCGTACACCTTTGTAGCCAACGGCATTAACCCTTCTCTTGGTTTCATGACCGGATGGGGCATCTTAATGGATTATGTACTTTTTCCGGTGATGAACTTTGTAATATTGGCCGTTTATGCGCAAGAATTATTCGGCTTCAGCAGTTCAACTTCGTATTGGGTCATTGTCGTGGTTTCGATTATCTTGGTTTGCTTGATGAATCTGATGGGAATCAAGAGTATTGCAACGGTTAATAATATTATTACCGCTTTAGGCTTCGGTGTTGTTGTATACTTTGTTGTTGTTGCTTGCGGCGCGTTGAATGATGGCGTTGGTTTAGGCTTCAGCTCTCTAGGTCTATACAACCCCGAGACTTTTGATCTCCAGT
Source organism: uncultured Syntrophomonadaceae bacterium (assembly GCA_944391275.1). Lineage (GTDB taxonomy): Bacteria > Bacillota > Syntrophomonadia > Syntrophomonadales > Syntrophomonadaceae > CALXSZ01. Next base: position 1,588 of record CALXSZ010000072.1, on the reverse strand, counting down.
TAATTCTCGCAGGAACCGCGATTGCATGTTTTTCCTTTTTGGGGTTCGACGGCATTACAAATCTCGTAGAGGACATCAAAAATCCCCAAAAGAATTTACCGCGGGCCACCATCCTCACTTGTTTAATCATGATGGTGATCTTCTTAGCCATGTCCTATCTGGGACAATGTTTATTCCCGGACTACACCGCTTTTTCCAACGCAGATTCCGCTTTTCTGGACGTTGCGCTAGCGGCCGGCGGACAAACCATGGCGAATGTTTTCAGTATTGCTCAGGTGGTTTGCGCTTATGCGTTTTCGTTGGACATGATTGCCGGCGCAACCCGTCTTCTATATGGAATGGGCCGTGACGGCGTACTGCCCAAGAAAATCTTTGGATATCAAAACAAAAAAGGCGTTCCGGTTTATAATGTCTTATTGATCACGTTGATCTGTTTAGTTGGATGTAATATGTCTTTAGGCGATCTATTTCCACTTATTAATTTTGGCGGTATCTTCGCTTTCATTTTAGTCAACTTATCGGTCATTGTTCATTTCTTCGTACGCAAAAAAGCGCGGTCTGGAAGTGAAATGCTTAAATATCTGATTTTACCGGGATTGGGCTTTCTAGCTTGTATCGTTGTTTGGCTTAGCCTTTCAAACTCTGCCAAGCTCATTGGTTTTGTCTGGTTAGGGATTGGTTTGGTCTATATGTTTATTTGGACAAAAGGCTTTAAATCCCCCATGAAACCCTTAAGCGACGTCTCCGAGCTTCAACAGGAAGAAAAGGACCGTTTTGAATGAAAAAAATTGGTTTTATTGTTAATCCGGTTGCCGGTCTAGGGGGACGGGTCGGTTTGAAGGGTAGTGACGGAGAAACCATCCAAGCCCTAGCCAAAGAAAAAGGTGCAAAATCTGAATCCCCTCTAAGAGGGGCTATGGCGTTAAAAGCTTTAAAAGAATCTGTCCAACCAGAAGATTTCCAACTTCTCGTAGCGCCCAAGAACATGGGCGAATTCGCTGCAAACTTAGTAAATCTTCCCTATTCGATTATAGGAGAAATTTCTTCTGAGTCCACAACTGCTATTGACACGATTACCATCGCTCAGTCGATGCAAAAGCAGGAAATCGACTTACTCATGTTTGCCGGAGGCGATGGTACAGCCCGAAATATTTGCGAAGCCGTTGGTCTTTCTATCCCCGTTATTGGCATTCCGGCCGGCGTCAAAATTCATTCGGCCGTTTATGCAATCAACCCGCAAAATGCAGGAAAAGCAGCCGCTTCTTTCTGTCGGGAAGAAATGGTTCGCTGCCGTGAAGGGGAAGTCATGGATATTGACGAAGAAGCTTTTCGACAGGGTCGGGTAATGGCAAAATTATATGGCTATTTAAAAGTACCTGAATTTCGCAATTATATACAAAGCATGAAATCGGGCGGTTATTCTGAGCGCAGCGAATTAGTTGGAATTGCGCAGGAAATGATTGAGAACATGAAGAAAGATGTTGTTTACATCATCGGTCCAGGAACAACGCCTCAATCAATTATGGATGCGCTTGGTTTGCCCTCCACTTTATTAGGAATGGACGCTATAAAAAATAAACAATTAATT
>CALXSZ010000071.1 GCA_944391275.1 uncultured Syntrophomonadaceae bacterium | reverse complement strand
GGGAACGGGTGGAGTCGCGCGAAAAGTTCAGAGCAAGGATCAATGGAACGATCCGGTCGAAGATTGTTGGCATGATTGGATGGATAGACGTATAAGTTTATTATTTTCAAAGGTCTCAAAACGGTCTTTTCTATGGAACGGTCGCGAAATTGAAACGGATTTTTATTTTATGAAGAAAATGCTAAAAATCTTTGGAGAATAAAAAGAGATCGAAATGATTTGTCAAAATTCCAAAAATCATCTAAAATCGTGGCGAAAGACTTGCCAAATAGATGATTCTATGCTATGAATGTATCGCAGTAGCTGTTTTTGTCATGCCAAAGGAGGCCGATGTATATGAGTGGAGAAAAACAGCAAAATTTACGGTCCGAAACAGACGATCTTGAAAAAGAGCGAGCCGCCGCCTGTTTTCTTCATATGCTTCCGGGAATAGGCGGAAAGACCCTACTGAAACTAAAACAGGAATTCGGCCATTTGTGGCAGGTATTTCAAGCGGATTCAGAACGAATGAAGTTGTTAGTTCGTTCCTCGAAAGCTCTACAGAGCCTAAAAGAGGTCTATCAGAAAGAAGACGCCGCTTGGACGTATTATCAACAATTAAAACAGCAAGGAATTGGCGTCTTGATAGCGGAGGATGAAAATTATCCGAAATCGCTGAAACAGATCTTTGATCCGCCTTTTTTGCTGTATTGGAAGGGGGATTTGTCCCTTGCTTCCCAACCGGCTTTGGCGATTGTAGGATGTCGGGATTCCACGGTTTATGGAAGGAACCAGGCCACTCATTTTTCTGAAAGTTTGGCGCAGATGGGGATTGTGATTGTAAGCGGTTTGGCGCGCGGAATTGATACGTCGGCTCATGAGGGAGCATTGCAAGCGCCCAATGGAAAAACCATCGCGGTTTTGGGAAGCGGAATCTCGGTGATTTATCCGTCGGAGAATAAAAAAATAGCCGAACAAATTATCCAAAGAGGACTTTTAATCAGTGAATTTACTCCTACCAGTCATCCGGATCCCGGAAATTTTCCGCGAAGAAATCGTGTGATATCCGGTTTATCCCAAGGGGTGCTTGTGATTGAAGCGCGCAAAAAAAGCGGCGCTTTAATTACAGCGGATTTTGCTATGGAACAGGGAAGAGAAGTTTATGCTTTACCAGGATCTTTGACGAATGCCTGTAGCGAGGGGCCGCATCATCTGATCCAACAGGGCGCTAAATTGGTGATGAGCGTGGACGATATTTTAGAAGATTATATTGGAATGATCCGGCAAAAATTAGATGAGATGGCGTCTGAGGCGAATCAACCGAAAAATATTCAAAAAGAATCCGAAGATCCGGGTCTGACGCCGGAAGAAAAAACGATTTTGAGCGTATTAACGGATGAACCCAAATCTTTCGACGAAATTTTAATGAACGTTTCTATGCGTCCCGGAGATTTGGCGAAATGGCTTTTACAAATGGAAATCCAAGGAAAAATTCTTTCCTTACCAGGAAATTGTTATAAAAGAAAAGAATGATAAATTCACCAATGAGAGAATATAGAGAACATAGAAAAGATAGAAAAACCGCTGAACTATTGTGCATCCGGTACAATAGAGGTTAGAATTTATTGAGGTGAAATATTTGGCGAAGACAAATCATGCCGCAGCGAAAACAACATTGGTTATTGTAGAATCGGCGGCAAAAGCAAAAACATTGGGGAAATTTTTGGGGCGGAGTTATAAAGTGAAAGCCTCCGTTGGACACATCAAAGATTTACCCAAAAGCAAATTAGGGATTGATATCGAGAATCATTTCGAACCGCAATACATTACCATTCGTGGCAAAGGCGAACTTCTGAAAGAACTGAAATCAGAGGCGGCAAAAGCGAAACGCGTTCTGTTGGCAACGGACCCGGATCGCGAAGGCGAGGCGATCGCCTGGCATCTGAAAAACGCGATAAATATTGAAGACGAGGGAAAATACCGCGTTGAATTCCACGAGATTACTAAAGACGCGGTTTTAAAGGCCATCAAAACGGCTCGACCGTTGGATATGGATTTGGTCAATGCGCAGCAAGCTCGACGGGTTTTAGACCGGTTGGTCGGGTATAAACTCAGTCCTCTTTTGTGGGCCAAGATTCATAAAGGACTAAGCGCCGGCCGGGTTCAGACGGTTGCGCTACGTATCATCTGTGAGCGAGAGCGTGAGATCGAAGCTTTTGTTCCCAAAGAATATTGGACGATTGACGCCGAATTAATGAATGTAAAAAAAGAAAACTTTTGGGCGCGGCTTACCACGTATCAGAAAAAGAAACTGGAAATTGGAAATGCGGAGCAAAAGGATCGGATCCTAAAAGAGCTTAGCGAAGCGTCCTATACGGTTGTGAAAGTGGATGAAAAGGAGCGGATGCGTAAGGCCAATCCGCCTTTTACCACGAGTACGATGCAGCAGGAAGCGTCGCGCCGGTTGAATTTTTTTGCCCGGCGTACCATGAAAGTCGCACAAGAATTATATGAAGGATTAAATGTAGGGAAAGAAGGCGCGGTAGGACTTATTACCTATTTGCGTACCGATTCCCAGCGGGTTTCTCCGGTTGCGCAGGAAGAAGCTCTGAACTATATTCGAACCGCTTATGGGGCGTCTTTTGCTCCTAAAACGCCGAACCAATATAAAATTGGTAAAGCAAGCCAAGATGCGCACGAGGCGATTCGGCCGACGTCTGTAGAGCGCACGCCGGAAAGTTTAAAGCCTTATTTAACGCGCGATCAATACCGATTATATAAACTGATTTGGGAGCGCTTTGTTGCCAGCCAAATGACTCCGGCCGTATATCATATCACAACGGCTGAGATTGCAGCGGGAGAGTACGGTTTGCGCGCCAGTTCTTCCTCCGTTTATTTTCCTGGATACCAAAAAGTATATGCCGATCAGGAGGAGAATATTGACAAAAAACCCTTACCTGAGTTGAAACCAGGAGAAACGGTTAGCCTGAAGAAATTGGAAGGCGAACAGCATTTTACCCAACCGCCGGCTCGCTATACCGATGCGAGTCTGGTAAAAGCCTTAGAAGAACAAAGCATTGGTCGCCCCAGTACGTACGCGCCGATCGTCGAGACGATCTTAAAACGCGGATATGTGGAGCGGCAGAATCGTCAATTTGTTCCAACCGATTTAGGCTTTACGGTCGTAGAACTTCTTATCAAATACTTTGGAAACGTGTTTGAAGTGGATTTTACGGCTGAAATGGAAGAAAATCTGGATAAAATTGCACGCGGAGAGCGGGAATGGAAAGCGGTTTTAGAAGAGTTCTATACGCCGTTTAGTAAAGATTTGGAGCAAGCCGAAACGTTCATTGATAAAATTGAAGTCAAGGACGAAGAAGCCGGACGAGACTGTCCGGAATGCGGGAAACCGTTGCTGATTAAGAATGGACGTTTTGGGAAATTTATCGCATGTTCGGGATTCCCTACCTGCCGTTACACGGAGTCCATTGACGTTGAAATCGGAGTGGCTTGTCCACTGTGCGGGGCGCCCATACTTGAAAAAAAGAGCCAACGCGGTCGAAAATATTATGTCTGTAAAAATCACCAAAAAGAAGGATGTTCCTTCTTGACTTGGAATAAACCGACCGGTGAACGTTGCCCAATATGCGGCGATTTTATGGTTGAAAAAGCAAGCAAAGATGGAACCGTGACGTCTGTTTGCCAGAACCGGCAGTGTGGGAAAAATCCAGGCGATTTACCCGTTCGCTTGGTTAAAGAAACCGGCTCGGATTCTGGCGTACGAAAGAAAACCAATCGTGGGCGAAAAAAAGCCGTTGAATCAAACGCCGTTCAATGAAGCGTACCGTCAATCCAAATGAAGCGTACCGTCAATCCAATGGAGATGGAGCAAGTTATGAAAAAAATTACGGTTATCGGAGGCGGTCTAGCTGGATGCGAGGCCGCTTACCGAATTGCACAACAAGGAATACCGGTAGATTTGTGGGAAATGCGGCCTAAGAAAATGACTCCCGCGCACCAAAGCGGGAATTTGGCGGAACTGGTTTGCAGCAATTCTCTGAAATCCGATCTCCCGGATTCTGCGCAAGGATTATTAAAACGTGAAATGCGACAAATGGGTTCGTTGCTTTTGTCTTGTGCGGATCAATGTCGGGTGCCGGCCGGATCCGCTTTAGCTGTAGACCGGGAGCGTTTTTCCGAGCTGGTTACAGAAACAATTCAAAAACATCCCTTGATTACCCTGTATCAGGAGGAAAGGGTAGATTTGCCGAAGGAGGGCGTTGCGATTGTTGCGACGGGGCCGTTGACTTCGGAAGCCTTGTCTCGGGAAATTTCCCAATTTACTGGAGCGGAACAACTTTTTTTCTATGATGCAGTGGCCCCAAGCGTTACTTTGGAAAGCTTGGATTTAACGAAAATTTTTCGTGCATCCCGTTACGGCCGAGGAGAGGATGATTATTACAATTGCCCTTTTACAAAGGAAGAATATGAAACGTTCTATCAAGCGTTATTGGAAGCGGATGTGGCTCAACCCCACGATTTTGAAACCGATCATGTTTTTTCTGGCTGTATGCCGATTGAAGTCATGGCGCGGCGCGGCGTAGACACGTTGCGTTACGGTCCCATGCGCCCCGTAGGGCTTACGGTTCCGGAAACCGGGAAGCGAGCTTGGGCGCTTTTGCAACTCCGGCAAGAGAATTTGGAAGGAACCGTTTTTGGTTTAGTGGGGTTTCAAACGCGTATGAAATGGGGGGATCAAGCGAGAGTGTTCCGCCTGATTCCTGGTCTTGAACAAGCGGAGTTTGTACGGTATGGTGTGATGCACCGGAATACGTATGTTAATGCGCCCCATGTTTTGTGCGATACGTTACAAACCCGGCTTCAACCCAATTTGTTTTTGGCCGGGCAGATTACAGGGGTGGAGGGCTACATGGAATCCGCAGCTACCGGCATTTTGGCTGGAGAAAATGCCGTGCGGTTTTTGAGACGGCAGCCGTTGATCTGCTTGCCCGAAACCACGATGCTGGGAGCGCTTTTGCGTTTTATCACCACGGCGGACGAAAAACATTTTCAACCGATGAATGCGAATTTTGGGTTGCTGCCTCCGTTGGAAACGCCCATAAAAGACAAAAAGATACGTTATCAAGCGTATACCGAACGCGCCTTGAAGACTTTTCCAACGGAGTGGAAAAAAGAATCAGGCTCAAAAGAATAGGAAAAATCATGCAAAAACAAATTACTCGTTTTTTAAATCATTTGCGCGTTGGAAAAAGCGCTTCTGAGCAGACGCTTAAAGCCTACCAAGGGGATTTGCGCGATTTTTTACTCTTTTTGCAGGAACACTGCGGATGTCCGCAAGAAGGCTTTGAACAGATGCTGCAATTTTTTACAGCCGCCAATGTGCGAAAATATATTTCGTGGCTATTGGCGCGCCAGTATCATCGCAGCAGCATCCAACGCAAACTTTCCGCGGTGAAATCGTTTACCCGTTTTTTATGCCGAGAAGGCTTGATGGACGGCAATCCTTTACAAGAAGTCTCCGGACCCAAACGCGAAAAAAAGCTTCCCCGTTTTTTATATCCACAAGACGTGCTAGCTTTACTGGAACAGCCCGATTTGACGAAACCGAAAGGAATGCGAGATCGGGCATGGTTGGAATTGCTCTATGCTTCAGGAATTCGTATCAGTGAATTGACAGGTTTAAATTTGGGGGATTTATCCTTAGCCGGATGTCAAATGCTCATTCGTGGAAAAGGCAACAAAGAACGAATCGTTTTTTTCGGGAAAGAAGCGCAAACCGCTTTGTACCGTTATATTCAACAAGGAAGAAGAAGAATTGCTCCGCAAATTCATGATGAGTCGGCCGTATTTTTAAGTACGCGCGGCAACCGAATGACCTCGCGCAATGCTCGTTATAGTTTAGATAAGTACGTTGAACGCCTGGCGGCTTTGCAGCATGTGAATCCCCATATGCTGCGGCATACCTTTGCAACCCATATGTTAAACGGCGGGGCGGATCTGCGGTCGGTTCAAGAGCTTCTCGGGCATTCCAATCTTTCAACTACCCAGATTTATACGCATTTAACCCGCGAAAATCTAAAAAAAATACATGATGAAACATTTCCGCGTTAAAAAAATACGTGAGTAATCGATGAAAAAGGGGGGAGATTCCATGAGTATATTTCATGCAACAACCATTATCGCTGTAAAAAAAGACGGGAAAACCGCCATTGCCGGGGACGGTCAGGTAACCATGGGCAATAGTATTGTCATGAAAAATACTGCTCGTAAAATTCGCACGCTGTATAATGGGAAAGTGATTGCAGGGTTTGCCGGATCGGTAGCCGATGCGTTTAATTTATTTGAGAAATTTGAGGAACA
>CALXSZ010000070.1 GCA_944391275.1 uncultured Syntrophomonadaceae bacterium | reverse complement strand
GGTACGAAGTTATGCGGGCGATGTATTTGCATGAAACGGAAGACCGGGATGCATATGTGGAGCCGGTGGAGAAAGATACGCCGATTTTTAAACCGATTTATCTCATGCTTCAGACGGCGACGCCACTGTTAACGCATGATTGGCTAGCAACGGCTGAGGTTTACGAAACGGGAAAATTAACCTATGGAAATGCGAATCCAGCTGCAGAGGATTTTAATTCACTGGCAGACTTTATCTTCTCAGGCGATTTCGTTGAACTAAAAATTCCGTGGCAGCTTTTTAATTTTGCGAATCCGTCCGAAATGATGGTTCATGATGATTATTATGAAAATTATGGCGTTGAAACAATACAAATTGAAGAAATCTACGTTGGGATCTCTGACAATGGGCATATGAACGATCGAATTTCAATGGAGTCTTTTCCTCTGGAAGGATGGGGGAAAACCGTGACCTATCACGAAAGGCTAAAAGAATCCTATTATGTGCTCAAAGATTACTGGACGACTAAAAGATAACGAAAAGAGACAAGTGGCAGAAAGGAGGGCTGGATATGGGAATTGAAAAGATGATCTACATTTATGGCGCTATATGCTTCAGTATGATTGTCTTTAACGTGGTGTACAACGTACTGTTAAAACGTCGCGAACCTCGCTTAACCAGGCGATGTGAAGAAATCGAAAAGAAAGTGGAAAGCCAACTGAAGGCCATTCGTGCAGGCGGAACAGTTGCTCCGGAACATTTGATCGATTTGCAGCGTAGACTACGGCGAATAAATAATCTTATCGCTTTCGATCGAGTATTAAAACCAATTTTTGAAGGCAACTATGAAGAAATTGGAAAGGGGTATTTACGTCAGATCCAGCCCGTTATTCTGTCTCTGGCGGTACGCTATCAGAAAAGAGACAATATGCAAGCAGCCTATTTTTCGTATTTTCTTTCCCGGTATACCGCTAAAAGACAGATGCCGATGGATTCGGTCCAGGATATTTTATTGGAGTATGTAAAAAAGGATAATTTATATTGCCGCGTTAATGCCCTACAAGCCTTGTATGCGTTTGGAAACATAGAACATATCGTAACGGCGCTTCGGATTCAAGACGACGGGAAGGTTTTTCTACATGAAAAAATCCTAACGGAAGGCTTGCTTTCTTTTACGGGAAACCATGATGAATTAATTCGTCGTTTATGGAAGAATTTAGATACTTTTTCCGAACATACCCAATTAGCCATCTTGAATTATATTCGGTTTCAAACAGGCGTGTATGCAAAAGAAATGTTCGCCGTTATGCAGGATGAAACGAGAGGAAAGGAATTGCGACTTTCGGCCATTCGATATTTCGGGCGGTATTTTTATGAACCGGCTTTGGAACCATTATTGGCCTTTGTGCTCGAAAAAGATCCTTCGTATTGGGAATATGCGACCGTCAGCGCTTCTGCACTGGCACGGTATTCTGGGGAGCGGGTGATAGACGCTTTAAAGGAAGCTTTGCATAGTTCAAACTGGTATGTGCGCTATTCCGCCGCGCTCAGTCTGGATGCACATCAAGTGAATTATACGGATTTAATTGATGTTGTTGCGGGGAACGACCGATACGCGCGAGAAATGATAACGTACCGTTTAGAAACTCGAGAGTTACAGAAAGCGAGTGTGTAAAAAACGATGATGGACGCTTTCAAACTATTTTTTATCTATGTAGGAATTTTCTTTATTCTGTATATGATTGGGTATGCCAGCTTTCTTTTCTTATCGGTTACGGTGGGATCTTCGACACTCTATCAAATAAAACGCCGCAATTGGTTAAAAAATGAGCTGCTTCAGGATTATTATGTCCCTGTATCGATTCTTGTGCCAGCGCATAATGAGGAAGTGACGATCGAAACGAGTATCCGATCGCTCTTAGCGCTGAAATATACATTATATGAAATTATTATTGTGGACGATGGATCCGATGATAACACCGCTAAGATTCTGCAAGAAGCGTTTCACATGCAACAAGTTTCCCGCCCGATTCAGCGAAAGATTTCTTGCCAGCCGGAAGAGGCCATTTTTGAAACCTATCAATTTAAGGTACCCATCACTTTAATTTGTAAAAAGAAAGGCGGTAAAGCCGATGCACTGAATATGGGCATCAATGTAGCCCGGTATCCCTACTTTATTTGTATGGACGCGGATTCTGTTTTGCAATTTGATTCTTTAGAAAAAATTGTGCGACCGGTGATTGAAGAAGGCAATATTGTAGCAGTAGGCGGATCTATACGACCTTGTAATGGGACGGAGATCCAGAACGGAAGAGTGATTTCTTATTCGTTGCCGGATAAAATTCTTCCTTGTATGCAAGTGCTGGAGTACGATCGTTCTTTTCTGGCGGCGCGGATATTGTTTGACCAATTCAACGGAGGAATCATTATTTCCGGCGCGTTTGGATTATTTAAAAAAAGCGTTGTTATTGACGCCGGCGGATACGATTCATCCATGATGGGAGAAGATATGGAGCTGGTTGTTAAGCTGCACGCGTTTTGCCGGGAACACGATATCCCCTATCGGATTCGTTATGCATCCGATGCAATTTGTTGGACCCAAGCGCCTGAGAAATGGTCGGATTTGTTCAAACAGCGTCGGCGTTGGCATATTGGGTTGTTTCAAAGTATGATGAGGCACAGAAAAATGCTGATGAATCCCAAATACGGAATGGTGGGAATGATATCTTATTTGTATTTTCTGATTTATGAGTTATTCTCTCCCTATATTGAAGTTTTTGGCCTTATTACAATTGTTTTGGCCTTTGCCGTAGATTTGATCAATGTTCCATTTATGATTTTATTTTTTGCCATCTATGTGGTGTATTCGGCGATTCTATCCTTGACAGCGTTTTTTGCACGAATTCATACGATTGATTTAAAATTAACCATGAGGGATGTTTTCAAGGCATTTGGCCTTTGCATCTTGGAAGTCGGTGGGATGCGATGGATTTTGGCCTGGATTCGAGCAACGGCGCTGATTGGATATAAAAAGAAAGGGCGTACTTGGGGGAAAATTGAACGCAAACAAATCAAATTTAAATAAATCGGAGGGATATCATGAAACTGGAAAATTTAAAAAAAGGATTGTTTGGTTATCAAAAAGCCAGTGTTTATGTATGTATTGCTGCGATCGAAGAAGAGTTTTCCAATAAACTTATGGAGAAAGAGGCGCAAGCTAAAAAAGAAGGCGAACAGTATCAAATAAGAATACAGCAGTTGGAAAAAGAACTGAGGAATGTAAGACAAGAATGTGAAAAGCTAAAGAATGAACAGATGATCATTTCCAATACCCTTCTTGACGCAAAACGTTATGCTGAAACTCTGAAGAAGGAAACCGAAGAGAAGGAGCGTACGGCGCGTCAGCAGTTGGAAGAAGCCATTGCCCAAAAACAACAAGAAGTCAATCAATATGCGAATCAAATCCAAAATATTCGAGAAACATTTCGTAAGCTGTTGAATCAATTGGATGCGGAAGTACAAGGAATGGAACAACAGGTAGAGACGCTCAAAGAAGAAGCGCCCAACCGAAATATGGTATTGTTTCAACGGAAAAAAGAGTCTGCCGAATAAAAGCAGGGGAGAAAATCGTGGAAGAAAAAGTTATAGTTTATGTTGCGGGAAATCCGGACGCCTATCCTCTAGAATATTACGATACAAATTCACAAACGTACGAGGGAGTCATTCCGCAATTATTTAAACAATTTTCCGCAGCAAGCCGCTATGAAGTGGTTTATTATCCAGCCGATGGAACGGATCAACGGTCTCATTTCGCGCAAAATCCACAGGTGGAAATTTTGTCCGGATATATACAAGGCGATTCAATTCCGAGCGGTGTGCAGACAGCGGTACTGTTCCATACGATGCACGGGGGTATGGAGAATTCCTATTATTTATGTTTTACGGCGTCCGCTTCGGGAAGTCTCCAAGCAGATTTGGAAACCTTTTTGGCGTCGGTGTCCCAAGAAGAACTGAGCGGCCTTCTCATTGAGACGGCGGTTCTGCCGCAAAATCAGACTGGGCTTTATTGGACGATTGGAGCGCTGTCGTTGCTAATTGTTTTGCTGGCGTCGTCCATCATTTGGCTTATCAGAAAGTATAAGAAAAAGTTGGAAAAGATGGAGCGGGATCTTGAACGAGATGAAGCGACGGGAATTGGCAATTTGGATTATTTGATGCGGTATTACAAACAGGTTATTCATGATAAAAACCGCATTCTGTATCATCTACTATATTTTTATATAGACGTCGACCGCTTACAACGCCTGGGGGGGCGTACGGAAGTGGATGAGTTCCTTCGATATTGCGCGGTCGTTTTGCAAGGTTATACCTCCGACGCCGATATTTTAGCAAAAGTATCGGATCAGGGATTTGTTTTACTCAAACTTTCAGAAAATATGCAAAAATTAGATGCGTGGCTGACGCCTGTATTGTATCAAATTCGTTCCTATTCGCAAAAATACGCCAAACCATTTGAAGTACACATGACCGTAGGAATTTATCCGCTTAAAGCAGAAGATTGGGATCTGAATGAAATGATTTTTAACGCTTGTCAGGGAGCTTATATGGCGGAACGGGAAGGAAAAGACTATGTCGTTTGTTCGAATGAAATGCTCCGCAAATTTGCAGAAGAAAAGCAACTTCAGGCAAATGTCGAAGAAGCTTTATCAAAACACGAATTTCAGCTTTATATCCAATTTTATGTGGATATCGATTCCTATCAAGTGGTGGGGGGAGAAGCGCTTTCCCGATGGAATCATCCTCAAAAAGGCGTTTTGAAGCCCGACGTTTTTGTTCCGCTGATGGAACAAGAGGGAATAATCAATAAACTAGATTATGATTGTTTGAAAAAAGTGTGCGATTTTTTAGAAAGCCTTCGCACGAATAATATAGAAACATTTTTTGTATCCTGTAATTTCTCTCGTGA
>CALXSZ010000069.1 GCA_944391275.1 uncultured Syntrophomonadaceae bacterium | reverse complement strand
TTGCGTCAGGATAATGGGAACTTGATGCGAGCGGCTGTCAATTTGTCCAAAGAATGGCGAAGCGACAAAATACTGCGACAACTGGAAGCCTTGTTGATTGTGGCGGATGCGGATCATCTATTGATTCTTTCCGGAACGGGAGAAGTGATCGAACCGGATGATGGAATTGCGACCATTGGGTCGGGCGGATCCTATGCCTTAGCGGCAGCTCGCACTATGATGCTTTATACGGACATGGACGCGAGTCAGATTGTAGAAGCGGCCTTGCATATCGCCGCGGATATTTGCGTTTATACGAATCACAACGTAAGCGTTGCGACCGTAGGAAAATAACGGAGGGAAAAATGCTTGATCAAACCTTAACGCCACATGAAATTGTGGCGGAATTAGATCGTTATATTATCGGGCAGCGGCAAGCGAAAAAAGCAGTAGCGATTGCTCTGCGCAATCGCTATCGGCGCCGTCTTTTACCAGAGGAGATGAAAGACGAAGTCTATCCCAAAAATATTATTATGATCGGGGCGACGGGCGTCGGAAAAACCGAAATTGCCAGAAGATTAGCCAAGATCGTCAAGGCCCCATTTATTAAGGTGGAGGCCAGTAAATTTACCGAAGTCGGTTATGTCGGACGCGATGTAGAATCTATGATTCGGGAACTACTAGACGTCTGTGTGCGTATGGTCAAGGAAGAGAAGTTGGAAACCGTCGAGGAACGCGCGAAAAAACGGGCGGAGGAACGGTTGGTGGACTATTTAATGCCCCGCCGAAAATCCCCTTCTTCGCAGGCTCAACAGAGCAATTCGCTAGACTATTGGATGCAGCAGGCTAGTATGATGTTAAACCGTAATCACGCTCCTGAACCGAAAACCACGCCGGAAGAATTGAACCAACGGGAAATTATTTATCAAAAGCTCAGGCGGCAGGAATTAGAAGACGAAGAAGTGGAAATCGAAACGGAGGCCAAAAGCGCTCCGCTTGGCGATCTGTTCCCAGGAACAGGGATGGATCAAATGAATATTAATATGCAAGAAATGCTGGGTGGAATGATGCCCAAGAAAACCCGAAAAATGAAAGTGAAAGTCGCAGAAGCGCGAAAAATTTTGACTGCTGAAGAGGCGGCTAAGCTCGTTGAGAATGAATCGGTTGAAGAAGAAGCAATCCGACGGGTAGAGCAAAACGGGATCGTTTTTTTGGATGAAATTGATAAAATCGCCGGAGGAAGCAGTCATGGCGGGCCGGATGTTTCCCGCGGCGGCGTCCAACGGGATATTCTCCCGATCGTAGAAGGGACGACGGTTGTGACGAAATACGGCCCGGTAAAAACCGATCATATTTTGTTTATTGCTGCAGGCGCTTTTCACGTCAGTAAACCTTCGGATTTGATCCCCGAATTGCAAGGGCGCTTTCCGATTCGCGTAGAATTGGAAAGTTTAGGAAAAGACGATCTCAAACGGATCTTAATTGAACCGCATAATTCGTTAGTCAAACAGTATACCGCTCTTTTAGAAACCGAAGGGCTGCATATTGAGTTTACGGAAGAAGCGTTGGACTATATCACGGAGGTTTCCGCACGAGTCAATACGAAGACGGAAAATATTGGCGCGAGGAGACTGTACACGATTATGGAAAAAGTGTTGGAAGATCTGCTGTTTGATACGGTCTATTTGGAGGAAGAGACGTTTGTGATTGATCAAAAATACGTAGCGGAGCGCTTACAAGCTATTGTGGAGGATGAGGATCTGTCCCGTTACATTTTATGATGAAAAATTCTTTCGAAAAAACTTCCGGAATTCTAGGTAATTCTGGAAGTTTTTTTATCATTTCCTTTAAAACGAGCCGAATAATTCACGAAAAGTCATGATTTGGCATAAATTAACGTAGTAAGGAAAGAAAAAGGAGAAATGTCTTATGAGGAGATGTTGTCATAATAGACGGAGAAGATGTCGGCGACCTCCGCTTCGCGTACACATTGGCGATCAGCCGTTTCAAGTAAAACAATTAGCTTATGAAACCGACTTCGAAGATGATTGGTGTGGCCATCCTTGGGGAAATGACGGATGCGATTCCTGTTCTCCCCCGCCGCCTCCCTGGTTTGATGAGAATGATTTTCAACCGCCGATCCCCCCGCCCCCTCCAGGAGGGATTGAACCCAGAGAAGAGCTTTTAGACCCAGAAATAGGAGAAACCGGAATGGATGATGCGCCGCAGGATGGGACAGATGCTTTCTTTCAACCAGGAGGTATCGAGGATTTTGGGGGTATGCGGCCACCGCGACCCGGTCCTTGCCCTTGGCCGCCGCACCATTGGCCGCCGCGACCAAGGAATTGCAACGGTTGTAATCTAAAAATTAAGGTTTTTAAATTTGACGCTTGCCACAATCCAATTGCCGACGTTGTCATGGGAATTTATTTTCAAGGCCGCTTAATTCGGACGGCTGAAACCAATGAACGGGGTGAAGCGGTGTTCAGTTATCTGCCTCCCGGATTGTATACCGTGCGGGAAATTGAAGTTCCTGAAGGGGTAGAAGAAGATGATACCCGGTTTGCCGTTTACCTGAGCCACGCCTGCACCAGCGCGATTGTTGTCTTCCGGAAAGGACGTTGTCGAGTAAAATGTCCGGATATGGGACGCTGGTGGCCTACCAACCCACATCATCAATAAAGATTCTTTTTTAACAGACGGTCCGCTGTTTTGATCCAGCGACCGTCTGTTTTTTTCCCAAAGCTTGTAAGCTTTTCCGGTGAAGAAAGTATATACTATTGACCAGATAAAAAAAATGGTCGAAATGTTCCCCGATATATATTTAAGAAGGGAGAGAATCAAGCGAAGAATGACGGCGATGATTGAAATAAAAAATCTGCGCAGGGTTTATCGAATTGGACAGGAGAAAGTCATAGCGTTAGATCACGTCGATTTAAACATAGATCAGGGAGAAATTTGTTGTATTTTGGGGACGTCGGGTTCAGGAAAATCTACTTTGCTGAACATGATTGCCGGACTGGAAAAACCCACTCGAGGGGAAATCAAAATTGGCGGGCGGCACATCGAAAAAATGACGGAAGCCCAATTAGCGCTCTTTCGGCAAAAATACATGGGATTTATCTTTCAAGCGTACTATTTACTGCCGAATCTGACGGCGTTAGAAAATGTGTGTTTGCCGTTGACTTTCCGTGGAATTTCTCGAAAAAAACGGGAGGAAGCCGGGAAAAAAATCTTAGCAGATGTGGGGTTGAAGAAATACATTTACCATAAACCCACGGAAATGAGCGGTGGACAGCAGCAACGCGTGGGAATTGCACGGGCTTTCGTTTCAAAACCGCGCTTAATTTTAGCCGATGAACCTACGGGAAACTTGGACACGGCCACAACTTTCGAAGTCATCCAGCAGATGACCGATTTAGCGCATCAGTATCATCAGACATTGGTGATTGTTACGCATGATATTGAAATCGCGGATTTTGCTGACCGCATTATTCATATCCGGGATGGGAAAATTGAAAAAGATGAACGGAAAAAAGAGAGGGAGGAAATTTGACGTGAAAAAAGCAGGGTGGATGGTATGGATGTTCTTATTCATTTTTGGGTTTACGATTCCGATCGTGAATATACCAGGGAATGGTAGTCGGATCGTGGCGGCTGCGGAAGAAGACGAAGAAGTGGATCCGGGAACGCCGCATTTATTTGTTGCATGGAATAGTTCTGTTCAAGAATTTCGCGCCGGAGAGACCCAAAATTTGATTATTCCAATTTTTAATGAAGGAGATGGAACGGCTTCCCAATGTTATGCATCGTTGTCGGTTTCCAATCCGAATGAGTTTCCTTTTGTGTTGGATGGACTAAAAACCGTCCGGCCACTGACCAATATTCATGCCAAACAAACCATTTGGGCGGACTTTGGGCCGGTGCAAGTTTCCTCGTCTGCGAAGTCCCAATTGTACGAATTAACAGTTAATGTAGAATACCGGGACGGTATGGGAAATTTGGGCCAGGAGTCTGCGACGATCTTGGTACGAATTATTAACGAAGATTATGCGCCCAAGCTGAATTTTACGGGCGTTCAATTTCAAGGAATTGAAGGAACGGCTTTAAATTCGGGAACGAATGCGGGCATTAATTTATGTATGCAAAATGAAGGCAGTGAACCGGCGAAAGACGTTCAGATTACTTTAAGTGGTTTTTCACAGGAAGGGATTAACCTGAATCAAAATTTAGATACCTGGAAAAGTGATCAAATTGAAGGAAACGAAGTCTTTTTTGTTCCTTACCAAATCAGTCTGCACAAAGATATGCTTACCGGTACATATCCGTTGGACTTGAATATCAAGTATAAGGACGCCATGAATAATGAAATCACGGATAGCGCTAAGGTGTATCTTTTAGTTAACGGCAAAGAATCTAATTCGGAAGATCATTCTACTCCCCGGTTGATTATCAGCAATTATGACTTCAGCAGTTCTTATATTAGAGCCGGCGATTCATTTCCTTTGCGTATGATTTTTACCAATACCAGTGAGGAGCAGGACATTCAGAATATCAAAGTCAGCGTAAGTTCGGACGAGAACGTCATGTCGCCAGTGGGTTCCAGCAATACCTTCGTTATTCCGAAAATTGAAAAAGCCAGCTCGCTCGAACAATCTATTGTACTGCAGCCTGTTGTTGACGCGGATACGAAAACTTATAATGTCAATGTTGAAATGGAATATCAGGACGAGGATGGGAATGCCTTTACGGCAAATGAAGTCATCGGAGTCCCCGTTGTTCAGGAAATCCGTTTTACCTTATCGGAATTGCAGCTGCCTACCGAGTGCTATGTGGATATGCCCGTCGATATTTCGTTGGATTACTATAACATGGGACGGGCCGACATGCGCAATCTTATGATTACCACCGAAGGGAATTTTGAAATACGCAATGGAGAACTCTATGTCGGAAATCTGGAAGCTGGAAAGTCCGATTACTTTAATGCGACTTTTATTCCCCATGAAGCCGGAGAACAACAAGGTGTCATTCGTTTTTCCTTTGAGGATGCGCTTGGGAACCAGTATCAGCAGGAAAAAGTGTTCACTTTGAACATTCTGGAAAATACGGATGTTATGGTGCCGGAGGACTTTGAGGAAATGCCGATCGAAGAAGTGCAAGAGGGAAGTCCCATGAAACCGTGGTTGATCGCTGGGGGGGCGATCATCGCAGCGGGGGCTGGGATCGTATTGTACCGCCGTCATCACCGCAAACAGCAGGAGGAGATTGAGATCGATGAATAGATTCGATTTGCTGAAGCTTAGTCTGGGCAATTTATGGAGACGGAAGGTTCGGACTTTTCTTACGGTTTTAGGGGTGGTGATTGGAACATCGTCCATCGTGGTCATGATCTCGTTGGGTTTAGCGATGGACGCGGGGTTTCAGGAACAATTGCAGCAAATGGGAGACTTGAATATTATAGAAGTCTATGAGGGAGGCAACCAGAATCTTTCCGAAAACCAGGAAAAAGCCGAATTGAATGAAAAATATGTTGCTCAAATGAAAAAAATCCCTGGCGTAGAAGCGGTCATGGCTAGCCGGCAGGTTTATGTGCGTTTGGTGGTTGATAAAAAAGTTTGCGATACGCAATTGGTCGGAATTGACCCCTCCGTCCAAGAGGCCTTTGGCTTTACAACTGAAGAAGGAAGACTTTTGCAAACACAAGATACAGACGCTATTTTGTTTGGCAGTTATCTGACGCAATGGTTCTACAATCCACGCTCCAGTTCTTATTATTATGAAGAGAGTCCGGTGAATGTTGTGACCGATCAAATGGAAGTGACTACCAATACATCCTACGGCGAGAGACGGCATGGAAACGATCAATCCTCCGAAAGAGAGGCAAAAGTTTACCATGTTCGCGGCGTGGGGGTCCTTTCCGTTAGTAATGGGGAGAGCGATTATCAAGCCTACGCTCCTTTGAGTTTGGTGGATAAACTCCTCAATGAATCGCGCAACACCCGTTCGGATTATTATGGTAGCGCCTCCTCTACGCAAACCTATAATCAGGTAAAAGTCAAAGCGGCCAGTATTGACGAAGTAGAGGACGTGCAAACGATTATCCAGGAGATGGGATTTAATACGTATAGTATGATTGAGATGGTCAAGCAAATGCAGCAAACTTCCCGACGGATGCAAGCGATTTTAGGCGGAATTGGCGCGATTAGTCTTTTGGTAGCGGGCATTGGCATTACCAATACGATGGTTATGAGCATTTATGAACGTACGCGGGAAATTGGCGTAATTAAAGTATTAGGCGCGAGTTTGAAAGATATTCGCGATATGTTTTTGCTTGAATCCGGAGCCATCGGATTGGCTGGAGGAATCGCCGGCGTATTGCTCAGCTATGGCGTTTCCCGTTTGTTAAACCATTTCGGTTCTGGTTTTATGAGCGGGTATGTTATTGGGCAGAGCAACGTGGGGATTTCCCTGATTACCTGGCAGTTGGCTCTTGGAGCCATTGTATTTTCGATGTTTATCGGTTTACTGGCCGGTTACTCCCCAGCGCGGAGAGCCATGAACATGCCGGTGCTAAAAGCCTTAAGATCTGCGGAGTAAGAAAAATGTTGAAGATTTTTTTAGCGCCCATCGGATTATTGGACCCAGACGATGGCGGGTGGAAGAAACGAATATCCGAAGAATGTTGGGGAAAAAGTCGGCGTTGGAAGAGTAGAGCTTCCCGAGCGCGTGCGGTCGGTGCGGAACTCTTGCTGAATTGGGTTTTTAAAGGACTTTTGCCAGAAGAAAAATTCCCCCTTCATTATGAACGAAATAGCTATGGAAAAAAATATTTAAAGGATCATTCTTATCATTTTAATGTATCCCATTCCGGCGATTATGTTGCTTGTGCTCTTTCCGATCAACCTGTGGGAATCGATATTCAAGAATGTCGAACGGTTCGTGATGAAGTCGTACAGCGTTTTTTTGCGGCCGCTGAACAGCAAGATTTAGCGGCCTGCACAGAAACCGATCGGGCGAATCGGATTTTGAGCTATTGGGTATTGAAGGAGAGCTATGTAAAAATGTTGGGGAAGGGGCTGACGTATCTGAGAAAGGGATGTTTTTTAGAGATAGGCAGTTCAATTCGGATGCATGATAAGGAAAATCCTCGATCCTGCCGTTTTCAATTATGGGAAGATATTCCAAATTATCGGATGGCGGTCTGTGTGGATACGTTGAACGAACTTTCCGCTACGTATAATTTGTTGCCGGATAGTTGGATGTGGGGCTTATCCGATTAAGCTTTTGCGAGTTGGAGATTTTGTTCCAGACGGTGCTTTCCGGCTTCAAAAGCGGCGGCCTCCTCAGACGTTGTTACTTTTAGGGGTCTGGCGGCGACGGCTTTTTGTGCAGTTACATCAATGCCTACATAATAAAAATATCCGGTTACGCCTAAAACCGGTTTTTCCCAGGAAGTGTTTTCAACGGAGAGCTCCGTGTAAACTTCGATGACTTTCTCCGCAATGTAGGTGATGTGCGCTTTACACGTACACAGGCAATTAATAGGTACGGGAGCGTGGAAAACAATGCCGCCCAAGGCTTTGGTATTCACCGGTCCACCCTGATGCCGCGAAGCGCAAACGCCCGCTGCAGTATCCATCATTTTCAGTAATTCGCCGCCGTGAACCGTCTGGAATACATTAGCGTGTTCAGGAAACATCACCTGGGCCAGCGTAGTGGCAGATTCACTGGGAGATTTAGCGTCGAAGGGGGTCATATCTGTTCATCTCCTTTTATCCATATCTTTTTTATTATAACACAATTTTACCTTTCCGACAATCCTCTTCTTTTTCAGAAAAATTTATGTTAAAAATGAAAAATCCTATTTTGAATTCCTTGACAATCCAATTGTGAAAAGTTAAAATAATACTTCGTGAAGTTCTGTACATGTCGAAAGAATGAATTCACGAAAAGATGAAGTCTTTTTATAAATATAGAGGAGTGAAAAAATCAGTGCTGCTGAATTATTTGAGAAATATTGGAATTATCGCTCACATTGACGCGGGGAAAACCACAACGACCGAAAGAATTCTATATTATACCGGCCTTACCCATAAAATTGGTGAAACGCATGACGGCGAGAGCGTGATGGATTTTATGGAGCAGGAAAGAGAGCGAGGAATTACGATTGCATCCGCAGCGACCAAGTGTGTGTGGCGCGGACACGACATTAATATTATAGATACGCCGGGACACGTAGATTTTACGGCGGAAGTGGAGCGTTGTTTGCGCATTTTGGACGGCGCGGTTATTATTTTCTGTGCAAAAGGCGGCGTTGAACCGCAATCCGAAACGGTGTGGCGTCAAGCAGATAAATATGGCGTACCGCGTATTGCTTATGTGAACAAAATGGATGCTTTAGGCGCTGATTTTGAACGTGTTTTAGATCAAATTACGCACCGTTTGGGAGCCAATCCGGTTGCACTGACGATTCCGGTATTTGAGGGTGATCTGTTTAAAGGAATTATCGACCTGTTAACAATGGAATTTATTACCTTTGGCGGGGCGTTTGGCGATCAGGTGGAACATAAAGAAATTCCGGAATTAGAAAAGGACAGAGCGCAGGAATGGCATGCTAAAATGGTGGAAGCGATTGCAGCCACAGATGAAGAAATTTTGGAATTGTTCTTTGCGGATGAACCGATTGAACAGGAAATGCTTATTCAAGCCATTCGTAAGGCGACCATATCCAGAGAGATTATCCCGGTAATCTGCGGAAGTTCTTATAAAAACATCGGCGTACAAAAATTATTGGACTGCGTCATTGATTTTCTGCCTTCGCCGCTTGAAGGAAAGGTCACGCATGCAATTGATCTGGATACGGAAAAAGAAATTGACG
>CALXSZ010000068.1 GCA_944391275.1 uncultured Syntrophomonadaceae bacterium | reverse complement strand
TAAACGATCGGTTGAATGTGCTGCAATTGCGTGTTTCACAATTAACGTATTGGCAGACGCTCCCACGTAGGGTGTTTTACGTTTAAACGATCGGTTGAATGTGCTGCAATTGCGTGTTTTATACAATTAACGTATTGGCAGACGCTCCGACGTAGGGTGTTTTACGTTTAAACGATCGGTTGGCGGTGCAATGCTTGGAAGATTTAACGATAAAAAAGGAGGAACGAATGGGAATTATACTCAGCGCGGATAGTTTATGCGATTTAAACGAAGCGATGAAGCAGGAAAATCAGGTTTATACCATTCCGTATCATATCATTTTGGAGGGACAGGATTATTTAGACGGAGAAAATATTTTCCCGGATCAATTGTTTCAAGCGTACCGGGAAAGAAAAGCTTTGCCGCGAACCGCAGCGATTAATGTAGGCGAATATATAAATTATTTTCAGAAATGGATCGAAGAAGGACATGAAATTGTCCATTTTTGTCTTGGGAGTTCCCTTACCAGCTCCTATCAGAATTGTCTACTCGCCGCGGAAACATTGGGAAACATTTTTGTGATTGATTCCGGTTCGCTCAGCGCTGGAATTGGTTTACAAATTTTGGATTGCCGGCAAATGATCGACGCCGGGAAAAGCGCTGCTGAAATTTATGCTTATTTTCAGAAAAATCGTGGTCGGTATCATGCTAGTTTTATTTTGGACACACTGGATTTTTTGAAAGCAGGCGGACGCTGTTCTTCTTTGCTGGCGCTCAGCGCAAGCATTTTATCCATTAAACCGGAAATTCTTGTACATAATCAGGACGGGTCCATGACGGTTGGCCATAAATATCGCGGCAACTTCGAAAAAGTTGTCCAGAAATACGTCAAACATAAACTCAACCAATATGAAGATATGAAAACGGACAAGATTATTTTGGCCTATGCGGGACCAGAAACCGATTTGATCGAGAAAACTTATCAAATGGTGAAGGAGACCGGGATTTTCGAGAATATATACACCGTTCGCGCCAGCTGCACGATTTGCAGTCACTGCGGACCACGAACGATTGGGGTTTTTTTGGAAACGGAAGAGAATCATGCGTAAAGCGCTCTCGATCTTAAAGGGCCATTTCCATATAGCGAACGCATAAAAGAACCAAGCGCGCGAAAACAGCCGATTGTCTTACAGGCGCTCGGATCGTTCGCCCTGTTTCCGGGGAATTCTTCCGGGCGGATGACAGAAGATTTTTCTCAAGAATCCAACGGTTCTAAAAGCATAAAGATTTCCATAAGACAGCCTAACCGAAAAAAGGATTTAAAATACTCCGTCCGGGGAAAGGAAGTTGAAATATGAAATATATCCGGCAATTCGCCATTATCCTGACCATTTCCTTTATAGGGGAGGGGTGTCATTTTTTTATTCCGCTCCCCATTCCGGCCAGCATTTACGGCTTGCTCATTCTGCTGTTCGCGTTGCGAGCTGGTATCGTGCGAGTGGAATCCGTGCAGGACGTGGGCCGTTTTTTGGTCGAAATTATGCCGCTGATGTTTATCCCCGCAGCCGTCGGATTGATGGAAACCTGGCCGCTGCTTGAACCGGTGTTCGTCCCTTTTCTGGTGATTCTGGTCGTTTCCACGATTCTCGTTATGGCCGTGACCGGTTGGTGTACGCAGGGGATCCTTCGCTTGGAAGAAAAAAAGAAAAAGGAGTCGCGCACTTATGAATGAAATGATGCAGCATTCCATTTTTTTTGGCGGGGTGTTGAGTTTGTTGACCTACGGAATGGGAATGGCATTCAGAAAGCGATGGAAATTTGCGCTTTTCAACCCTTTGTTGATTTCGATTGTGGCATGTATTTTGTTTTTGATTGCTTTTGAAATTGATTATGAAACCTATTATGAAGGAGCGAAATATCTTAGTTATCTCCTAACGCCGGCTACCGTCTGCCTGGCAATCCCGCTGTATGAGCAACTGACCGTATTGGGGCGAAACTGGAAGGCCATTTTGGGCGGAATTTTGTCCGGCGTCCTGACCAGTTTCGGCAGCATTTTTATTTTGGCTTCTCTGTTTCATTTAGACCATTCCGCATATGTGACCCTTTTGCCCAAATCCATTACCACAGCCATTGGTATGGGGGTCGCTGAAGAGTTGGGCGGGTATGTGACGATTTGCGTAGCGATCATTATTTTGACGGGGATTTGGGGAAATATCCTTGCAGGAATCTTATGCCGGATCTTACGGATTACCCATCCGATTGCAAAAGGCGTTGCGATCGGCTCGTCTTCCCATGCGATTGGAACCGTCAAAGCCATGGAAATGGGAATTGTCGAAGGCGCCATGAGTAGCCTTTCTATTGTCATATCTGGTATTTTAACCGTGATTGGCGCGCCTATTTTCGCACAGTTTTTATAACGTTCTGTTTTCAAAAAGATTTTTTCGTACGTTCTCCGCATGAAAGAAAAAACTTCTCCTTGTCGAAAATTTTCAACTTCCCCCTTTACAAACCGCTCTTCTTTCGTTTACAGTAAAAGGACCACTCTTTTTGTCCAAGACCATCTCGTCGAAGGCAATTCCCTAAAGGGAAAAATAACCGGTTCGAAAGAAGGAGTTTCGCATGGAACAGGAAAAAAAAGACTCCCCCGTTTGGCAAAAAGCCCTAGCTGCCGCGTTCCCATATACCCTGCCCGTGCTGACAGGTTTTCTGGCGTTGGGAACGGCGTACGGCGTCCTGATGCAAACCAAAGGCTACGGCGTGATCTGGTCGGTCTTAATGAGCGCCATCGCTTTCTGTGGAAGTATGCAGTTTGTTGCAATTACCCTGTTAACGACAGTGTTCAACCCCATTCAAGCCTTTCTGCTAAGCATCATGGTCAACGCGCGGCACTTGTTCTACGGGATTTCGATGTTGGACAAATATAAAGGAACTGGTAAGATTCGACCGTTTTTAATCTATTGGTTGTGTGACGAAACTTTTTCCATTACGTCGAGCGTCGACCCTCCGTCAGGAATTCCGAAAAGTTATTTTTATGGCTTTATTTCATTTTTAGATTACAGCTATTGGGTTTTAGGATCCTTTTTGGGCGGCGTATTGGGAAATTTGATTACATTTAATACGCAGGGATTGGATTTTGTTTTAACGGCGCTGTTTATCGTTTTATTTATTGAACAAGTAACCGCCCGAGAGAATCGGCGACCTGGGATTATTGGGCTGACATGCACAACGGTGGGACTGGCTGTTTTTGGCTCGGAACGATTTGTGATCCCTTCGATGGTCCTGATTCTTGTGATTCTTTTAATAGGAAGGAAAAAGAAATGCATCTTCCCGCAAACGAAACGTTCATCCTGATTCTGGCTGTTGCCTTGGGGACAATCATTACCCGTTTTACGCCGTTTATCTTGTTTCCGGAACATAAGAAACATCCGGCCGTCATTGCTTATTTAAGCAAAGTGCTACCCCCGGCTATGATGGGGTTATTGGTTGTTTATTGCTTAAAAAGCGTTTCCCTCTTTACGTATCCGTATGGGATTCCCGAAGGAATCGCCGTTACCGCCGTCGCAGCGCTCCATATCTGGCGACGGAACGTATTCTTGAGCATCGCAGGTGGAACCGCGCTTTACATGTTTTTGGTGCAAAAGGTTTTTATGTAACTGTGAGATTTTTAAAACAGATGTTTTATTTGCTTTTTCTATTGGGAAGAGCCACCTTTAGGCTCTCTATCCGTGGCGAAGATACCCAGAATAAAGAGGGGGGCTGTAGAGAACAAAAAATAGCGAAAGGATGGATGAAAACGGTTATTCTTTCGTATAATCCATCGTATAATATCGTTGTAACCGAATCAAATTAAAGAAAGAGGTCTATAAAGAAAGGGGTTTTAGAATGAGATTTGGAAAGAAAGCACTGATTGGGACTATGGCCGTTTGGAGTCTTGCGCTCTTTGGATGCGGCGGAAACGATCCGGCTCCGGCGAATGCAGAACCGATTACCGAAGCGGCGGCTAAGCAGATTGCTTTGGAACATGCGGGTCTTTCCGAGTCAGAGGTCCAGTTTGTCCGAGTTGAACTTGATCGGGACAACGGTCGTTCCGAATATGAGATCGAGTTTACCAAAGACGGCGTCGAGTATGATTATGATATTGATGTTAACACGGGAGAAATCGTATCGTATGACCAGGACGCGGAATATTATCCGTCCACGGCATCCAATTCAGCAACCCCAAATAATGCCGACGTGATTACGGAACAGGCCGCAAAAGACGCCGCTTTAAGCCATGCCGGGTTTAGCGAAGACGACGTGGTCTTTTCTAAGGTTCGCCTGGATTATGACGATGGTCGCGCCGAATACGAAATTGAATTTTTCAAAGACGGCGCCGAATATGATTACGATATTGACGCGGTAACCGGCGAAGTCCGAGCATACGACGTAGACACTCGAAACCCCGTAGCTCCAGCGAACTTGAGCGATGCAACATTCATTACGGAAGCGGAGGCCAAAACGGCTGCGGTAAATCATGCCGGGCTGAATGAAGCGGACGTAACCTTTTTGAAAGTCAAATTGGACTACGATGATGGCCGTGCGGAATACGAAATAGAGTTTTACACAGACGGGACCGAATACGATAATAATATAGACGCAGTAACGCGCGAAGTCCTCTGCGTATACGTTGCTAAAGAGAGGGTTGCGCCGCTTCTAGCGTACAA
>CALXSZ010000067.1 GCA_944391275.1 uncultured Syntrophomonadaceae bacterium | reverse complement strand
GATGCAAAAGAGGCGTAACCCGGGCGCAGTAAAGCGCGGCGTCTATATCGGCCCGGCTGACGGAAAAAGAAGCGGCGTCTGCATGTGGTTCGCGGTTTAGTGCAATGCTGCAAGCATCTGCGAGCAGGTTATTGGCTGAGCGTGCGTCCCGACAGAACAGGCTTAAATACCGGAGCAGATCTTCCTGAATGACTGCATGTAGCTTTTGAGCCGAGTTTTTTAATACAGCGACCAATTGTTCCGATGTGAGCGGGTTAAAAAAGATCTCGGCACAGCGCGAGCGTAAAGCAGGCGAAAGGGTTTCCGGTTCGTTGGTGGTTGCGCCGATCAGGATAAAATCAGCCGGACTGCCTTGTTCAAAAAGCTGGCGTATGTATATAGGAACCTGTGCATTATTCGGATCAAAGTAGGAAGATTCAAAGAAAACGCGTTTATCTTCCAGAACTTTGAGCAATTGATTTTGTAGGGTGGGTTCAAGCGCGCCAATCTCATCAATAAAAAGGATCCCGCCGTGCGCCTTGGAAACCAAACCTAACTTGGGTTCGGGAATGCCTTCAGAAGCCAGTTCGCGCTGCGCCCCTTGATAAATTGGATCATGCACCGAGCCTAGAAGCGGATTCACTGCGTCTCGTGCATCCCAGCGCAAACTGGAGCCGTCGGTTTCGATAAAAGGGGCGTCGGGACGAAAATAAGCGTTTCCCATTTGTTTAACGATTTCTAGGGCTAACCGTGCGCTGCTGGTTTTTCCAACCCCGGGCGGACCATATAAGAGGAGGTGCTGTGGAAAAGGCGTATTTAATCGGCAAATAATAGCGTTAACAGCTTCGTTTTGTCCAATAATTTTTTCGGGAGTTTGAGGTCGCAGCCTTTCCATGGCATTCATGGCCAGATGGGTGGCTTCCATTTTTTCTAATTGGCAGAGCTGACGCAGCGTGGACGAATTCTCCGTTTTACGACCTAATTCGTTTAACGCTTGAAGCTGCATCTCCCGTAAATCGGTTTGATATCGTCTGCGGTAGTATTCAGTAACTTTTTCCTGGACTTCCTGTTCGATTTTTTGCCGGGCTAGGCGTTGAATCATCTCTTGCTCTAATGCTCCAAATTGTTTTTCCAGCGATAGCTGTTGGAAATCTGGGAGTTCAAGCTGCAAAATGCGACGTATTCCCTCAAGTTGCTGAGAAAGTTCATCCGCATGTAAAAGGCGTTCGGCGTCTGTTATGGCGGCCTGCGTAAGAAATTCCTGTTCTCCATAAAGCGTATGTAATTTTTGTATCATCCATTGAACTTTGTCCATTAAACGGCGCCGGACGACTTTCATGGATTGCAGGGATAATGGTCGCCGAACTTTTTTTTTCATATGATAAAACATATTTCCTCCTGTACATTTCCTCGGACAGGCGCAAAAAGAAAAGGGTATTCCAGAAGATGGAATACCCTTTGATATGCAGTTAAACGGTGTGGATCAAATTATTCGGCTTCAACCGAAAGGATCATTTGCGCCTGTACCTTGGGATAAAGTTTAATCGTAACGGAATATTTCCCAAGAGCCTTAATCGGGTTTTTCCATTCAATTTTCTTTTTATCCACTGTGACTGCAAAATCCTTTTGTAAAATATCGGCAACTTCCTTGGTTGTAACCGAGCCGAACAAACGGTCGTTCTCGCCTGTTTTGACTTTTAAAACAAGAATTTTGCCTTCAATCATCGCTTTTATGTCTAAAGCGGCCGCTTTGGCTTTGGCGTCCTGGCGTTCCTGTTTGGCTTTTTTTTCATTCATTTCCTTTAATTTCGTTTGGGTTGCTTCCATGGCCAGTCCGTTTGGAATCAGAAAATTCCAGCCGTAGCCATCCGCTACGTCCTTTACTTCTCCGGCTTTCCCCAGTTTTTTTACATCCTGTAATAAAATAACTTTCATTTTCCTTTCCTCCTTTCAACGGCGTATAGGCTTATTTCGGTTTTTGATGAATATTGAGTTTGCGATAATCTAAAACAGAGTCAAAAACGCCCAATAATATGAGGAAAATTCCCAAAATCTCGGCTACAAAAATACAGAGAATGAAAAAAATAATCAGCGCGTTGCGCCGTTTTTCCGGAGAATAAGAATAGTATTTCCCGGAGACAACTGCACAGCCGAAGTAAAAACCAATGGGCGCCATGATGCACATCAAATTTAGTCCTGTATAAAAAATCAAACTGCCTGTTCCGTAATCCCAAAAAGCCATCGCCAATCCGGCAATCATGCACCAGGACAGCTGCCAAGGCATTTGTTCCAGCGACAGAGGTTTTTTTATGAGCCATCGTTCGCCTTTTTTGATCGCGTAAATACTGGCCAAAGTAAGAACGAAATAGATCGCTAAAATCATTTGCAGAAAGTAGAAAGCCGGGAAGAGATTGACGGCAACTCCGGCAATATCCGTGACGTGATGAATGATTTGGTCGGCCGTAAGTCCTTGATTCAGATAACGGTCCAGCGAGCCGGATTGAAGGATCTCTTGGATAAATGTTTGCGAGGTTTGAATAAATTCCGCTTTAATAGCTCCCCAATCGCTTCCGAAAGTTTGGTAAAGAAAACCAATATAGAGAATGGTTCCGCCAACTCCCATTAAAAGGGAGGTCTTTCGAATGAGATAATAATTTTTCTTTTCTGCTGCCATCATTCCCATAACGGTACAGGGTAACCCCACAGCTAGAATATAAAAGAGCAGCGGCGTAAAAATACCAACGCTCAAATATAAAACGAGGAGATTTAAAACAAAAAAAAGCATAACGGTACGGCCACTCTGACGCATACCGACTAAAAACAGTGCAAATCCCCACACAATAGCGGCTAAAAGTCCTAAACTTGGGAAAATAGCCATCGAAACACAGGAAAAACACGATAAAATGAATAGAAGAAAAGGTGATTGCAACATAAACCCTCATTACTTTCTAAAAATTGAAAAGCGCCTTTGTACAAAAAACCCTCCCGTAGCTTAAAAAACTGCAAGAGGGTTTCCTATTCAGCTATTCGGCGGTGTAAGGCAGTAAAGCCATAACCCGAGCTCTTTTAATGGCGGTCGTCAGATCTCGCTGATGAATCGCGCAATTTCCAGTAATTCGGCGCGGCAGAATTTTTCCTCTTTCCGTGATGTAACGGCGCAGTTTTAGAGTATCTTTATAGTCGATATACGCTACTTTATCCGCACAAAAATTACATTGACGTCTTTTTTTACGTTTTTCTTTACG
Source organism: uncultured Syntrophomonadaceae bacterium (assembly GCA_944391275.1). GTDB lineage: Bacteria > Bacillota > Syntrophomonadia > Syntrophomonadales > Syntrophomonadaceae > CALXSZ01. The sequence continues at coordinate 1,398 of CALXSZ010000067.1, read as the reverse complement.
CAGCATGGTATCCTCCTGAAAACTTTCCTTCCTTTGCCGTTGTACCCAAAAGGGCGTCCAGCGGCCTGTGTATAACTTCAGCTTTAAAACGGCAGATCATCATCTGTATCCATTTGTGAAGAATTTACTTCATCTACCCGGACTTCATGCCCCAAATTATCCCATTCATCATTATGGCCGCTAAATTCCTGACCATAACGATTGGGACTGTCGGCGTTGCTGCTGGAACCTGTTCCGGCTTTTCCCAGAAAACGAACGTCGTCGGCAATGACTTCGGCAACGGTGCGGCGAATCCCGTCTTTGCCCTCGTAACTGCGGATTTGCAAACGTCCTTCCAACGCAGTCAGCTGGCCTTTGCTCAAATATTGCGCGCAATGCTCCGCCAGTGCTCGCCAAGTTACAATATTAATAAAATCGGTTTCTTCCCGATTAAAACGACGATTTACCGCTAGAGTAAAGGTCGCCACAGCTGTACCCTGAGGCGTATATCGTAAAACCGGATCAGCCGTGAGTCTGCCAATTAAAATAATTCGATTATACATCCTTCATCACTCTCTCCAAGACGTAATTTAGTTCACGTCCATTCTAACAATGATGTGGCGCAGTATTTTATCAGAAATTTTGATGACACGATCCAATTCCGAGACGGTTTCGGCTACTCCCTTAAAGTGCCACAAAACATAAATGCCTTCCTGATAATCATCAATACTGTAAGCCATGCGTTTTTTTCCCCAACCAGCAACTTCTTCCGTAAATTCTCCACCGAAGTTTGCAATAATCGTTTGTAAACGTTCCTTAATTTCCGTTATCGTTTCCTCCGGCGTGTCTGGTTTCAGAATATACATGAGTTCATAATTACGCATTTCTCACACCTCCTCCCTATGGTCGTCCTTGTTACAGGCTAAGGCCCCAAGCGGGGCAGGGACTATGGCTTATTATAGCAACACTTTTGACGCTGCGCAAGAAAATTTTCTAATTTTTTCATCAAAAGGCGCGTGATCGGCGCCGGTTTTTAAGGGGTGTTTTTCTCTGCCTTCTTTTCCACCCGGACCATACGCCGTTCAAATTCACTTCGCGGGAGCATGACCACCCGGTCGCACGTCTGGCATTTCATTTTAATGTCGGCCCCAATCCGTGTAACCTTCCATAAATAACCGCCGCAAGGATGCTTTTTTTTCATTTGAACAATATCGCCCAAATCAAATTCCGGCCGAGCGGGCATCTTTCTTTCCCCCTTTCAAAAAATTGATTTAAAATTCCTGTAAAAACGCCTTGTAAGCCTTATAAGCCATATAAAGATCAATTTTACTGGAAACTTCAAAAGGCGAATGCATGGCTAAAAGCGCTGCGCCGCAATCTACCGTTTCAATACCGAAGTACGCCAGATAGAGCGCGACC
>CALXSZ010000066.1 GCA_944391275.1 uncultured Syntrophomonadaceae bacterium | reverse complement strand
AACGTGACGACAACTTCTCCAGGCATGATGGTTTTGATTTCAAAGTAATCCATATCATTATTCCAATAATCCAGTACGCCAGCAACTGTTGTAGGACCGTTTAAAAAATTAGCGAACGTCCAAAAATTATTGTTTTCTTCTTCATAATAGAGTCCTGGCTGCGCGCTTTCTTCTATGACGATTGGCTGCTGCGCATGCAAATCCGCTAATGTTTTCAAATTTTGTTCGGGAAGTTGCTCAAGAAGCTTGATCGGCAAAGCAAAATTCAGGCTTTGTCCATCCTGAACAATGGCGGTAATAACCCCTACCGCTTGCCCCTTTCCATTGAGCAATACTCCTCCGCTACTTCCGGAAGAAATGGGCACCGTCATTTGGATATAAGGAACCGAATCCATCCATCGGCAAGGATTGGAGACAATCCCCTCCGCAAAGGTATTGGAAAGTCCCAGCGGGCTGCTGATACAGTAAACCCGTTCGCCCGTTTCCAACGCATCCGAATCGCCCTGTTCAACCACGGCAAATCCACTTCCTTCAATCTGCAACAAAGCTAAATCCAACGCCGCGTCGTACGAAAGCACGCCTTTAACATCATAAACATCGCCTTCGGCCGTTTGAATTTGCGCTTGATAAGCATTTTGAATCACATGATAGTTTGTAACGGCTATCCCGCTGGATCCAATAAAAAATCCGCTTCCACTCTGTAAAGGAACGCCGTCCGCATCATACGTAATCAAATAAAAAACCGCTGGAGCAACTCTCCGAGCAATTTCTTGGGTAGACAACGTCTGCGTATCCGAAGAAATCCCCAGTTTTTGCGCAATTTCCGCTACTTTCGCGTTATAAGCGGCTACCGAGCTAATTTGCTCCTGCGTAATTGCGCCATCATTTAAATACAATTTTTCCAAAAGCGTAATTTCCGGGTCTTCTTTAAATCCTGCAAATAACGTTTGATACGTGAGATTGACCATCCCGCCCCGACTTAATTCTTCCGTACGCTCCAAATACTGTATATCTCCGGATTGGAGAATTCCCAATTCTTGGGCTTTCCCCAGCGCATCTTCCCAATCAAAATCTCCCTGGGTATCCAAATACCCCAAGATCCGCAGTAAGTAAGTCATATACTGCGCCGGCGTAATGGGATCATTCGCCCCAAACCAATCGTCCGACACCCCAAAAGCAATTTCTTCCTCATAAAGAAGCGTTACATAAGGCGCCGCCCACGCTTCGACGTCTTGGAAAGGACAGTCCGCATCCATCTGAAGATTTTTTTCCTGTCCTAAGATACGAACCAACATCACGCTAGCCTCCGCGCGGGTACTGGCCCGTTCCAGTTCATACCCTTCAGACGTCCCCGCAAAGAGCCCCAACTCCTGCAAAACCCTTGCCTGGGACAAATAAGAAACTGTTCCCGCCCACAGCGGGCAGCTCGGCAGACACCAAGCGACAAAACACGTGACGAACAACAGCCAACTTTTTACGCGTATTGCGATTGTTTTTTTCATCTTCTTCTCGCCTCTTCAATTCTGTATGGAAAAACGACTTTATCCTGTTTCTTTCTATCTTCTTACTAGCAAGTACGCTCGCCCAACCAGGTTTCCTACACCTTTCCCTCTCTTGATAAAAAATTCCCTTTCCGTTTCAAACGAAGCGCCACAATACTTGGTTGGACAAAAACCATCCTCTTCTTGTTAGACACAGAAAACCCTGTTTTCGTTCCAGCAAACCTTCTTGTTCACACGCAAAAATTTCTGCCGCATACCGTTCGTAAATATCAATCCCAAAACGCTCTTTGAATTCCTTTGCGGATACGCCTTTCATGCAGCGCAATCCCATAATTAAGGCGTCGGATAAACGCTGTTCCACGGTTTTTAATTCTTCCAAACATTCTCCAAAATTCTCTCCCGGTACACAATTGTCAATGAAAAAACTTTGCACATCGTTCGATAAACGGAAACGTTTTCCATCTAAAAAACTGACCGCCCCGGCTCCCAGTCCTAAATACGGATGACTTTGCCAATAATGAAGATGATGTCGGCAACTTTTTCCAGGAGCAGCAAAATTCGAAATTTCGTAATGCTCATATCCCTGGTCTTGTAAAATTTCATCTCCTCGGTAGAACATCCGCACAACCTGATTTTCTTCCGGTTCAACTTTCTCTCCGCGCTCAATTTGTCGATACAACGGAACCTGCTTGTCCATTTGCAACAAATACAGCGAAAGATGATCTGGTTTGCAGGCGAGCGCTTGCTGTAAACTGTATTCCCATGTTTTCAACGTTTGCCCCGGGACGCCATAAATAAGATCCAAATTATAATTGGAAAATCCCGCTTGATGAATCGCCTCAACCGTCTCCAATACGGCTTTAACATTATGAAGTCGGCCCAGCGTTTTCAACTCCTCCGGCACAAAACTTTGTACGCCTAAAGAAATGCGATTGATCCCACTCTGGAAAAATCCCTTCGCTTTGTTCAGACTCATCGTAGCCGGATTCGCTTCCATAGATATTTCAGCATCTGGCGCGACCCGAAAAGATTGATGGATCGCTTCCAATATTTCTTCCATCATCCCTTCCGAAAGAAGTGAAGGCGTTCCTCCGCCGAAATAGACGGTATCCAAATAAGCGTCCGGCAAAGCGGCTCCCCATATCCGAATCCGTTCTGCCAAACGGCGGCTATAGGCTTGCATCTTTTCCGGATGAGCGGACGTAACCGAATAGAAATCGCAATAGCTGCATTTCCGTAAACAAAAAGGAATATGCAAATATAAAGCATGTAACGTTTCTTGCATGTTCGTTTCACCTCATTTTGATCGATTCAATCCATTTAAAATCTTTAGCCGGCATTTTGCTTCTTCAGCACACAAAAGGTCGAAATTTTTTTGATACTTGAAACGATTCATCGGGCGTTTGAAAAACCACCCTCCCCTTCTTTGTGGAGCGAGATCAAGCATCCTATTTGTAAAGCGCGTATGCATAAGCGCTTTTGATTTTGGAAACATAAAAAGCAGTGCAACGCTGCGCATCACACTGCCCGTTTTTTTGCCGTTCCCTAAACCATTATTTGGGAGCGTCCAAGTTCATCACGCTCATAAAAGCGTCCCGCGGAACTTCAACTTTTCCAATTTGTTTCATCCGCTTTTTCCCCTCTTTTTGTTTTTCCAGAAGCTTCTTTTTCCGGGAGATGTCACCGCCATAACATTTCGCTAAAACGTCTTTGCGCATGGCTTTTACATTTTCCCGGGCAACAATCCGACTTCCAATCGAGGCTTGGATGGCTACTTCATAGAGTTGACGCGGAATGATGCTGCGCAATTTTTGTACGAGGGCTCGACCCTGATAAAAAGCGCGATCTTTATGCACAATCGTACTGAGCGCGTCGATGTTCTCCCCATTCAGTAAGATTTCCAGTTTCACCAGATCCGCCGGTTGGTAGCCGATTAACTCGTAATCGAGGGATGCATATCCGCGGGTGCGGGATTTCAGGCTGTCAAAGAAATCATACAGGATCTCGGCTAAGGGTAAATGATACGTAATCACCACGCGCTGAGGCGTTAGGTACTCAATATTGATGTAAGTTCCCCGTTTATCTTGGCACAATTCCATAACCGTTCCAATATAATCATTTGGCGCCATAATCGAGGCTTTCACATAGGGTTCACGAACTTCCAGGATACGCTGGGTATCGGGCCAGCGGGAAGGGTTTTGCACGACTTGTTCGGTTCCGTCCGTCAGGCTGATTTCATAAATTACGCTGGGCGAAGTCGCCAAAAGGGTCAAATCATATTCTCTTTCCAACCGCTCCCGTACAATTTCCATATGCAAAAGTCCTAAAAATCCACATCGAAAACCAAATCCCAGCGCATCGGATACTTCCGGTTCATAATGAAGCGACGCGTCGTTTAATTTTAACTTTTCCAAAGCGTCGCGTAGTCGGTCGTAATCCACGGTATCCATCGGATACAATCCGCAATAAACCACCGATTTTACATCCTGATACCCCGGCAGCGGCTGTAGCGCCGGATTTTGCACGCCGGTAACGGTATCTCCCACCCGCGTATCCGAAACGTTTTTCAGAGCGGCCGCCATGTAACCCACTTCTCCGCATTCCAGGCATTGCACTGGCTGCATATGAGGCGTCAGCACGCCTAGTTCCAAAACCTGGAATTCCTTTCCGGTCGACATCATCCGAATCATGTCCCCAACACGAATCCGCCCGTTTTTTACGCACAGGTAAGAAATGGCGCCTTTATACGAATCAAAATAGGAATCAAAAATCAACGCTTGCAAAGGCGCTTCCGGATCTCCCGCCGGAGCCGGAACCTGTTTGACAATCGCTTCCAGCACCTCTTGAATTCCAATTCCCATTTTCGCGGAGATCGGTAAGACTTCGTCCTTTTTGATTCCGATTACGTCTTCGATTTCCTGCTGAACCAGCTCCATTTGCGCTCCGGGTAAATCGATCTTATTCACGACGCCGATAATTTCCAAATCCAAATCCATCGCCATGTACACATTGGCCAACGTCTGCGCTTCAATTCCCTGAGACGCGTCTACAACCAATAAGGCTCCTTCGCAAGCCGCCAAACTGCGCGACACCTCGTAACTGAAATCCACATGTCCGGGGGTATCGATCAAGTTCAAAATATAGTCTTGTCCATCCAACGCATGATACTGGAGTCGGACAGGCTGCAATTTGATGGTAATGCCGCGTTCACGTTCCAAATCCATTTTATCGAGAAATTGTTCTTTCATCTCGCGAGAACTTAAAGCTCCCGTATATTCTAAAAGCCGATCCGCTAAAGTCGATTTTCCATGATCAATGTGAGCAATAATACTAAAATTTCTGATTTTTTCTTGTATCATGTTATCCTCCTGATGCACGAGGCTCCTTCTTTTTTCCGATCTTTTTATTATACTTGATTTCTTGCACTTTGCGCAATGAATCCGACGATAAAAAGCAAAAATCTTTCGTGCGAACCTGAATGCCCTTAGATCAACTTTTTTTCCTCAACTTTTTTCCTCTATGAACCAACAGCGTACTTCGGTAACGACACGACTTCATCTCTCGCGCACGTAAGCCGTTTTTTTGTACATTCGCTTAAAGATTTGTTTCCACGAAATTCTTTTCGACAGCATATACGCAATATGCTATAATAGTAAAAATTGATTTTACTACATTTTTAAAGGAGTATGCTATTTATGCCTGTCGTCGAACAAAAAATGTATCAAGTGCAACATAAAAAAACCGCCTGCCGAAAGTGTTCCAAAAATGTTTTTGAAGACGATCACGTTTGCCCTCACTGTGAAACCGGCGCGCCGGGTATTTACTCCCACTGTCCGGTATGCAAATCTGAAAACTATGTGTATCACCATTATGGATTCGCATTTTTCCGAGCCATTTTAGCGTGCGTAGCATGCTTTCCACTGCTTGCTTTTTTCGAGTGGGCGCCCCTTTTAGGGCTCTTGTTTGGTTTTTATGGGAAACAGCGTACGGAATGCATTT
>CALXSZ010000065.1 GCA_944391275.1 uncultured Syntrophomonadaceae bacterium | reverse complement strand
GACCCGAAAATCGCCGTTGATTTTACCGAACGTCCGCTGGATATGGGTGTGGATGATGTTTGCCATGCCGATCACTACGGTCAGGGCACACCCGATAAAATTTACGATTATTTTTCCCAAGTTTTAGACATGGATCCCACCCCTTCGCGCCACACTGCTCATTTTCACGTGACGCGCGGCTGGGGCTTGGCCAATGTTCTGGCCGCCATGCAAGCAGGCGTTTGCGCGTTTGATTCCACGTTAGGCGGAATCGGCGGTCAACCGGCTAATTTCTTAGACGGCGTACCCGTTTTGGGAACCGGCGATTATTATCACGATGATCCCGGACGCACCGGTCTCGTTTGCACGGAAGATTTAGTCGTTATGTTGGACGGTATGGGCATTGAAACAGGTATTGACGTTGATAAGCTACTAAAATTAGGCCGTGTGAATGAAAAAATTGTTGGCCGGCAGCTACGGTCCGAGTCCGTTACAGGCGGTCGTTTGCCTCATCGGAATTAAGCAAACGGCAAAACTTTCGTTCAATTATTTGCTATAGTTCCCCATTGCAATAAAGAAGCGTAATAAAGAAGCGACCGCTTTTTAGCGGTCGCTTTTCGTGTATTCTCATATATTCTCATAAGATATTAAATTGGACTGGGTTCGGCTTCAGCAAAATATTTTGCTAACAATTCCGTTGGTTGATTTCCCTCAAGATAAACCAAATTCTCTACATAGGTTCCATCGTTCAGCCAAACCTTTAATACCACTTCATCTCCACTATCATTTAAAGGATATTCCCCACTGTAAACCGCCATACCCGGAACAACATTTTGGATCAGTCCGCGAATGTCTTCTGCATTGGTTACTTCCGCTTTCCACCGATTGCCGTTAAAATCCGCTGACGTTTCAACTCTTACAGTAATCGGAGCATCATAATACGTTACAGCGTTATAGACCATCGATTCATTTTCTTCATTATCCCTATAGTAAGTAATCTCAACTCTTTCTACGTCAGCTGTTTGAATCTCAAACGTCTGATAATCGCTGTAGTTTTGGATCAAACTCATCGTTTGATAGTAGTTCGGATAAATCGGTATTCTTGCACTATAATCGGTTTCCAAATACAGCTCCGGAAGATGAGTTCGTAAATAATCCAGATCCGCATGCATCAAATCCTCTCCTGCCGCTTCCCAAATCTCTTTTATGGCTTCCGGATCAAAAACATAATCAGTAAGATTTTCATTATGATCTGTCTCATAATAGGATTGAATCGTTAAATAAATGTTATTATCCGGATTATCCAGATGTGTCAGAAAATCATCCCGATACAGCTCATGATATTTTTGCAGATATTCCGGCGTATGACTCAATTCTTCCGCCAAAGTACGTGCTTCCAGACTGTTTACATAATACTCGCGCTGCATGGTTCCACCTGACTTCATATGGAAAGTGATTCTACAATCTAAATACGATTCATTGTTCAAATCGGTTTCCTGATCCAAGGAATCCACACAATAATTGGCGAGTTGCCAAACCTTTTCAATATTCTCCTCATCTTGGAATATATCCACCGACTGTGGCTGATACCCTCGATAAACTGTGTTATTTTGTAAATTAAAACAATAAAGATCCGCACTTTTGATTTCACTTAATTCCACACGTTTCGTATCATAGCCCATAGCATCCAAACGAATCCCAAACGCAACGACAAATGCGACTAAAATACTAACGCCTAAATGTGGCAGATGGCGGAAAATTGCCCGAATATCAAACGCATAAATCGCCTCGACCACGCCGTGCATGATAACGCCTCCAATGACAATTCCAATCCCCATCCACAAATAGTTGTTGGCTTCTCCAACGATTGAAGCTAAGAAGAGTCCTCCAACCAACGCCATAAAAACTGTCATATAAATCTTGATCGGAGTTTTGCTTTTTTCAAAAGCCAAAGCATTTCCAGCGCTCTCCGACGGCCGAATCTTAAACAGGAAATAGCAAACTACGCTTATAGCTATGAAAGCAATCAAACATCCCACTAAATTATCGCACGCGCTAGCCATTATACGCGGGATCCAATCTGTACTCGCCAAAGCTCCGGAAGAATTCGCACTATACATAATCTCAGATTCATTCGACATCAATTCATAAAAGTGCAGAATGGGCGAAAGTTTCAACGCAACCGTATCCATCCAATAAGGCAGTACGAAGGTTTTTAACGAAGATAAATATCCGACAATAATATAAATCCAGCTCGTTAACGAAAAATATATCCACAAGAGCAGTAAGGATGCAATGACGCGGTTTCCGCAAAGGATCGTCCCCAATACGGCCACACTGTAAATCAATAGAAAGAAAAGAGCGCTTTGAAGCAAGCCAAACAACACCAAGGACATGGACATCATGCTGCTGAATCCCATAACCGAAACAATAAGAACCCCTAATAAAACAATTACAATATAACAGGGGATAACAATCATTGGGACAACGAGATAATCGACCAAGAATAATTTTTCTCTGGATATCGGCAAACTATGAAAAAAATCCGTCTCTTTGCCAGAATGCAAATAACAAAAAACCCCAATTCCACCAATAACAGCTAATATTATAAGAATTGTGGCAGACATCGGGTTAAAAAAGGATAACGCGCTTAAAATATCCCTTCCCGCTTCTTCAAAGGTATAATAAAGATCTCCGGCTTTTACCGATTGTTGATATCTCTGGACAATAATCATAACCGGCAGGATCACGCTAAGTAAAAATCCAACCAACGATAGAATCGTAATCCAAATATGCCTGCGGCATCCCTCCCGCAGAAGCAACGTTTTTTTAGAAAATGAGTTTTTTGATATCATAGCCCGCCACCTCTGTTTCATTAATAAAGATTTCTTCTAACGTCAAGGGTAAAATTTCATAAAAAATGGGATCCATGTTTTGTATATGTTTTCGTATTTCTTCCTCATTGCCTTTCGCCGTGATCGTATACAGCGAACCTCGCTGCTGGATATGAACAATCTCGATTCCCTGAAAATCCGTTGCGGTTTTTGGCGTCGTAAAAGCGCATTGCATTTTATGAATGCCCAATTTCAGTTCTTCCAGATCTTGTGAAAGCAGAATTCCTCCCTTATGAAGCAACCCTACATGATCGCAAATATCTTCTAACTCTCTTAAATTATGTGAAGCAATGATTGGGGTAAGTTTTCTCTCCGCTACATCCTCCGCAAATAAAGATTTTACGGCTTGCCGCGCCACAGGATCTAATCCGTCGAATGTTTCGTCGCAAAAAAGATAATCCACCCCCGTACAAATGCCGCAAATAACAGAAACTTGTTTTTTCATACCTTTAGAAAAAGTCCGAATTTTACGTTGAGGATTCAAATCAAATCCTTTCATTAATTTATGAAAACGTTCTTGATCAAAATTTTCATAAAACATCCTATAATAATTTTTCATCTCTTCCGGGGTGCTATTATTTAGAAAATATTGGTCATCCGAGATGTAAAAACAACGTTTTTTTAGCGTAACATTCTCATAAACTTCTTCTTCATCAATTGTAAGTTTTCCACTATCCGGACGATAAACACCGCACAACATACGAAGAAAAGTGGATTTTCCTGCTCCATTGGAACCAATTAATCCAAAGACTTCTCCGCTTCGTATCGTTAAGTCAACTTGATTCACTGCCTGAATGTTCCCAAAACTTTTACAAACTTGATTCGCCTGAATCATAAGCTCCCTCCTATTTTTTTAAATGCGCCATTAAAGCTTTACGGATTTCTTCTTCATCAATTCCACTACGATGGGCTTCTTGTATTAACTCAGTTAAATTCTTGTAGAATTGCTGTAATTTTTTCTGTTTCAAACTTTCACTTTCAGCTGCCACAAAATTTCCTTTTCCCCGAATAGAATAAATCAATCCCCGATTCTCCAGCTCTGAATACGCTTTTTGAATGGTATTCGGATTAATGGAAAGTTCTACCGCCAATTGACGAACCGATGGCAGTTGACTATCTGATTCTAAAATTCCTTGGCTGATAAGATGTTCAAATTCGTCGGCAATCTGCTCATAAATAGATTTTCCACTTCGATAATCAATAGAAATCAATGCTTACGCTCCTTTCTTTAAGTGTATTATTTGTATTAAGTGTTCTATTTATATTAGTACACATAATATAATAAATAATTCCTTTTTTGTCAAGATTTTTTTCCTTTTGACCAAAATATTTTTTATCTATAGCGTTTGTATGTATAAAAAAACCGCTATGAGCGTCCCCATAGCGGTTTTTTAATCATTCTACTTCTTAAACAAAGAAATAAGAAAATTATCTTTATTCAGCAGCTTTTTCTGCCGCTTCTTTCGCAGCTAATTCTCTGTCTGTACTATGATTTACATAAACATCCATATGGTCCTTAATAACTCTCGGTAATAACATCTGATGGATGGGGCAGATGGATTTCGGATTTTGATAAGCAGCCTCTACGAAAGCAACAATATACTTACGCAAATCCGGCATCTTAACAATTTCATCAACCAAGCCTAATTTCGCACAAAGATTTGGACGGCTGTTGGTATGATATTGTTGAATCAGTTCATTCATTTTCGCAATTGTGCCTTCCAGCGGTACGCCTGCATCCGCATCTTTAACCAGACGACGAGAATACATTGCGTTTGCAGCAGTTTCCCCATGCATTACATAAATTTCAGTTGCAGCTGTACCAATACTGAAAGCATTGGTATCATTACCCTGAGGACCACCCATGACATAGTGAGCCGCAGCGGAACCTTTTCTTAAAGTAATTTCTAAGCTTGGAACATCCGTATTTTGAATAGAATAAATCAAAGACTGCCCTAAACCTAGTAATTCAGCTTTTTCAGCAACGTCTCCTACATCAATACCTGTAGTATCCTGAATCCAGATGCAAGGAATTTTATCTCTGTTGCACAGAGTAATAAATTCGCTCATCTTGGTCAGTCCTTGACGATACAATTTACCGCCAATACCAGCGGGTACGTCATGGCGATATTCCGGATAATCATAGATAACGCCTGAATGGTTTGCTACAAAACCACAAACAAAACCGCTGATTTTTGCAATACCGGTATAAATTTCTGGACCATAATCCGGTTTATATTCATAATGTTCGCTGTTATCAAACAAACGAGCCAGAACTTCATACATATCGTAAGAACGTTTTTGATTTTCAGGGATAATGCTGTAGAGATCTTCTCCTGGGAATTTCGGTTCTGCTGGAGGAGCAACACGGAAGAATTCTTTTCCATAAGCAGGCTGAATCGCCATATATTGTTTCAGATAATCCAATACTTCTTCTTCCGTTTGCCCAACTTCGCGGAAGAAACCAGTAACATCGTGATGGATTGCTACACGTCCAGGAGGAACGGATTTAAATCCACGAGTGGTTTCAATAATGCTCTGAGCCACTTCATCATCAATGTACCCTTTCGGGTTCATCCCACCAACAATACCTGCGCCGCCTACAGCCATATTAGCATCCTTATGAGCAATCAGGATGGTTGGGGAAATAGAATGATATCCGCCGCCTGCTGGGTTGGTGCCATAAATACCAACTAATACCGGAATACCAGCTTGTTCTAATTCATTGTGACGATAGAATGGCGTTCCTCCACCACGACGGTTCGGATATACCCATTCTTGACGATTTAAACTAACACCTGAGCAATTTAAAACCCATACTAACGGAATACGCAATCTTTTTGCAATGTCGGTAACACGAAGAATGTTGTCCGCTTGTCCTGGAATCCAAGCGCCAGCTGTTTCTTTATTATTGGAAGCAATAACAACTGCCCATTTACCGGAAATTTTACCTAAACCATCAACCACTGCGGTCGATAATTCTTTGTTATCATTCGGGTTATAAAGCGTATGCAAAGGGCACCAGCTACCCGGTTCTACCAAGTATTCCAAACGTTCCCAAGCTGTCCATTCTCCAGAAGCATGTACTTTTTCATCCGGTTTACCATGTGCTTTGATAGCAGCAACACGTTCATCCAGTTCAGCTTCGATCGCTTTTAAAGCGTCCATATTTTTTTGATTAACCTTTTTTAAAGGTTTGCCCAAATCGTCCATTTTTTCAAAATAACGGGGCATCGAATATTTAAATTCAGCCATTTTAATATCACTCCTTTTCAAAATCTAACGATAAAGAGTTCAAAAAATTATCAGGCGTATAAGCCAGCGCATATACGACAAGCTTATACACCTGACTTAGAAATCAACCTATCAAATTCAACTTATCAAAAATAAGCAGAACAAATAGCTTATCTGTTCGGAGCATAACCCAGTTCGATATTTGCTACAATTGTTGTATGGATGTTGGAAGTACCTTCCAAAGTTTCGAACTGTTTGCAGTCTCTCAACCATCTTCCGCAAGGATATTCAGTTGAATAACCATAGGAACCATAAACTTTCATAGCAGTATTCGCAGCGTTTACAGCAGCATGAGCAGAACTCAATTTAGCCATGGAAACAGCTTGTTGGTTCGGCAGACCTTGATCTTTCAACCAAGCTGCTCTTCTTACTAACCATAAAGCCGCTTCATCTTCCAATTTCATATTGGTAATTTGTTCTTGAATCAATTGGAATTTACCAATCGGTTTCCCAAATTGTGTTCTTTCATTTGCATAAGCAACAGAACCTTCCAAGCAAGCTGCAGACAAGGAAGCTGCACCATTCGCGCAACCAACACGCGTGTTGTTTAACTGCCACATACATTCTTGGAAACCTTTGCCGCGTTCGCCTAACAAGTTTTCTTTCGGCACAACAACATTTTCATAAACCATTTCGGAAGTAGGAGCCGCCCACATACCCACTTTCGTATGAATCGGGTTACGGGTCATTCCTTCAACGCTCTGATTGTAGTCTACGACAAAAGCGGAAATACCTTTAGCGCCCATGCCTTTTTCCGTTACAGCATACAACAAACCTACGTCACAAACATGGCCGCCGGAAATCCACATTTTAGTTCCGTTAACCAACCAATGATCGCCTTTGTCTTCCGCAAAGGTTTTCATGCTGGCTACGTCCGTACCGCTGTTCGGTTCGGTAATACCAAAAGATCCTACTAAAGAACCATCCAAAAAGCCGGGGATCCATTTTGCTTTTTGTTCTTCCGTTCCAAATTTATTAATGGTCATTGCAGGACCCCAGTTGTTACCGGAAATAGAAAGTCTCCAAGAGGTATGCGCTTTTGCAATTTCGAATTGAGCCAGAACCGCTTCCATCCAGCCCATGCCGTTTCCGCCGTATTCTTCCGGAAGGCTCCAGCCTAACAAGCCCAGTTCACCCATTTTGGTGAGAATTTCACGACGATAATAATGATTTTCTTCGTCTTGATCAACATAGGGAGCAACTTCTTTTTCAGCAAAATCTTTTGCCATGTCCTGTACCATCTGTTGTTCTTCACTTAAACTAAAATCCAACATTAAAAATTCCCCCTTTGAAAAATAATATATAAGTTTGAACACACATCTAATGTGCAAACGCTCACTTGGATAGATTTTATACGAAAGCGCGCCGGAAAGTTAGCTATATGCTAACTCCCGGCATCTTTTTTCGCATCGCACAAAGCGACATAACTCCCCAAAATTGAATTATTCAACTTCGATTAAAGCTTGCCCTTCAGCTACTTGGTCGCCTTCTTTAACCAGAATTGCTTTAACTGTACCACCTTCAGTGGAGAAAATCTGGTTTTCCATTTTCATAGCTTCTAATACTATGATTTCATCGTCTTCAGCGATGGTATCGCCTACTGCTACTTCGATTTCCAGAACTTTACCAGCCATTGGAGCTTCTACTACTGCCATTGTGGTTTCCTCCTTTAATTATAAATTATATCACTAAAGCCAGTACTGAATTCGCCAAATTATCAGCACTTTCAGCACTGGCTTTTAGCGCAAAGTGAAAATAATAGTTTTTAATTAATTATAAATCGCTTTTTACAATTAACCCAATACTGCAATAAACATACCCGCTGCAGTCGCCGTACCAATAACACCAGCTACGTTCGGGCCCATTGCATGCATTAACAGATAATTCTTCTTGTCAAATTCTTGTCCAACTTTCTGAGATACACGAGCTGCCATCGGTACAGCCGATACGCCAGCGGATCCAATCAACGGATTGATCTTTTCTTTCAAGAACAGATTCATGAATTTCGCTAACAGTACACCGAAAGCGGTAGCAATTGCGAACGCTACGCAACCTAATACAAATACGCCTAAAACTCTCGGATTCAAGAATACGTCCGCAGACATGGTGCAACCAACCGAAACGCCTAAGAAGATAACGCAGATGTTCATTAAGTCGTTCTGAGCGGTGTTGTTCAAGCGGCCTACTACACCCGATTCACGGAATAAATTACCTAAGCATAACAGTCCGATCAAAGCGGCTGCGTCCGGAGTAACTAAAATGATAACGATACA
>CALXSZ010000064.1 GCA_944391275.1 uncultured Syntrophomonadaceae bacterium | reverse complement strand
ATCGCTGCGGTCATCGTTGAACCGGTTCCTGCCAACATGGGGTTGGTCCTGCCTCAGCCCGGATTTTTAGAGGGGTTGCGCGCCATCACCGAACAGAATCAAGCCTTGCTGATTTTTGACGAAGTTATTACCGGGTTCCGTGCTTGTTACGGCGGATACCAAAACCTGATCGACATTACGCCGGATCTGACCACGCTGGGAAAAATCATTGGCGGTGGGCTTCCAGTCGGCGCTTATGGCGGACGGCGCGAAATTATGTCCAGAGTGGCTCCGGCCGGCGATGTTTACCAAGCGGGTACGCTTTCGGGAAATCCTTTGGCAATGGCCGCTGGATCAATGACCTTGGAAATTTTGCGAGAAGACCCGCATCTTTATGCGCATCTGGCGGAAAACACCCAAAATTTCGCTGAAAAAATCCGTCAGGAGGCGCAAAAATACCATGTTCCTGTCGTGGTTAACCAGTTTGCGTCTCTCTTGACCATCTTCTTTACTGAAAAAGAACAAGTCAATCAATACGCGGATGTTTTAACGGTTGACGGCGAGAAATTTCGCCAATTTCACCAAAATCTGCTAAATTGCGGCGTCTATTTCCCGCCTTCTCCATTTGAGGTCGCTTTTCTATCCGCTGCGCACACGCCGGACGACATAAACGCGACGCTTTCTACCATCTCGGTAGCCTTTGAACGTCTGCACGAATTGTCTTCCGGAGGGGATTTATAAAAAGGAAATTATTCCTATTCCGTTTTTCCTTTATCGGCCCCAAAAATTTTTTAGTTTAAGAAGAATGGATGTACGTTTCTTCTGAGACCTTGGTGCAAAATGCGCTTGGTCGGGTTTTTAAAGGAAAGAGGAAACGCTAAGAAAAGGTAATCAGCGATATTTTTCAATCAAAAAAAGATCCATTATAGATCTTTCTGCTCCCTTTGTGAAAGGCCTATAATGGATCCGAAAATGCGTCCTTCTTCTGGAATGGATTCAGAAATTTGCTTACTCGGTTCTCATGTAGAAAAAGTATGATAAAATGTTATGCCCAACAAGCCGCATATCTTTTTCGGCGACGTGCGGCTTAAGTTTTATCCGGTTCTTTCCAGTGTTTTAACCGAGACAACTTCTTTTTAAAATAAGCTCGCAGATGCATCGCCTGCCATGGGTCGTCCGCCATATGTTGGGTCAGGAAATTCATCAATTCCTCTTGCGAACGATAAACAAAAACCCCGTCATGATAACACCATTTGCAATATTCTTTGTTCAGAGAACCATCCGCTTCTTGGCTCATAGTTTTTTCATCCAACGGCATTCCACAACATTGACAACAAAACGATTGCGATAACCCCAGCAACGCGTTGACAGAAACGCCAAATAATTGGGATAACTTTTTCAGGGTTTCCGGATCGGGAATAATTGCGCCGGATTCCCAACAAGAAACAGCTTCTCGGAGAACCGATACTTTTTTTGCCAACTCTTCCTGCGATAATCCCTGCTTCTCGCGAAGAGATTGAAGAACCTCACTTGCCCGCATGCTATATGTCACCTCCATAAGAATATTTTACCATGCCTTGAGCAAATTTAGAAACAATAAACGACTTTTTTATACAATTTCTGAAAAACTTTTGCGGATTTGCTCGATTAAATTTTTCTTTTTTTCATTCATTTATTCATTCTTTCTTTCTTTCTCTCTTTCTTTCTCTCTTTCTCTCTTTAATCGTTTTCTTCATAGGTAATGGATCGTTCTTGGGCGTTATGCGCAGATAAAACTGAAGAAAAAATCTTTTGTGTAAAATTTTGTGAAATATACAAATGTCCAAGGAAGAAAAATGGAAAGGGAAAAATTGGAAAAGAAAAAATGGAATCAACCCATTAAAGTTTTTTTTGGGAAAGTTTCACAAAGAATATGGTATAATGGTTCAAAATTCTAACGAATGGAAGGAAGAGATATGCTGCGTAGAGATTTTTTAATCCGTTCTGCAACGAATCAAGATACATCGGCGCTGTTGGCGATCTATGCGCCATATGTTTTGGAAACGGCTATTACGTTTGAATATGAGGTGCCTTCAGTCGAAGAGTTTAGCCAACGCATTCGTCAAGTGCAAAAAAAATTTCCGTACTTCGTGGCGGAAATCGAAGGGGAAATTGCCGGCTATGCGTACGCTTGTCCTTTTCATGAACGGGCAGCCTACGAATGGGCGGTTGAAACCGCTATTTATGTAAAAAAAGATCAAAAAAGGCAAGGAATCGGCAGGGAATTATATGCGACCTTAGAAAAAACCCTCGCTGCACAGAACATCCTAAATCTCAACGCTTGCATCGCCTATCCCAACGGGGACGACCCGTATCTTACGCTGGACAGCGTCCGCTTCCACACCCGCTGCGGCTATCAGCTCGTGGGGGAATTCCATCAATGCGGGTATAAATTTGGCCGTTGGTATAACATGATTTGGATGGAAAAGTCGCTTGGAGAACATACGCTTCACCCCCTACCCGTTAAAAGTTTTACGGAAATCCGGGAGCAAATACGGCAGCAATATGGAATTGTTTGAAAGCGGCGCCTATAAATCTAGGACAAAGAAATCACAATCTTTATAAGGATGGCTGAACGAAAGGGGCAAATGCTCTTCGGCAATTTTTCTGAACCCGGCCTTTTCGTAAAACTTGTGCGCGCGCAACGTATTAGACGGGGTATCTAATAGAATCGTTTGAAAGCGGCGCTCTTTAGCAAAAGCCAGCAATTGATCGTAAAGTTTCCGACCGGTGTGGCAAGGCCATCCCTGATAAGCTTCATAGACAAAAAACTTTTTCAGAATGGCGACGTCGGAACGAGCCCGCATGAGCCCAATGGAACCGACTAACTTGTTGGCGTCTTTTGCGATCCAGAAATTCCCGCCTTTGTTTATGTATTCGCCCGTTATATTTAACAGATCCGGCTGATCCGCTACGGTAACCAACGGGCGGGTCCCGTCATTTTGAAAATGCAGAACCAATTCGATCACATCTTGTGTAAAGGAATCTTCAAACGGATGAATCGTAACCAATTTTCTCCCCTCCATTTTTTCTGTTAATAAAACATCTCCGCCTCGCTTTTTGACGGATAACTGCGCTTCGGGATTCGCCCCGTTTGCTTTTTGGGAAACCTCCTTTTTAGAGCGAAAATTTTGGGACTTTAACGAATCAAACGCGCGCGTAATTCAGCGTTAATTTCGGCGATCTCCTTTTCCCCGTTGATATAAGGCAAATACGTCTCATAGGCGTCTCCTGCGCCGTAAACCCCGCATCCTGAGCATTCGTCGCATCCACCGCCGCCGCAAGAAAGGGATTTCCGGACAATTTCTTCTCTTTCAGCGCGGGTCGTGTTTTTAATTAAATATTTATCCATGGCGTTAACTTGTTCCCCAAACGCAAATTTTATTCACCCAATCCAACCGAAATATTGGCAAGCGTGATAAATTCCATCTTGTTCGCAATCCAGTGTAATATAATCGGCTTTTTCCTTCAACACCTCGCGCGCGTTCCCCATAGCAATGCAAAACCATTCTCGGGTGAACATCTTGACGTCGTTCGTCCCGTCGCCAAAAACGACCACATCCTTCAGCGGCGCCTGAATTGCCCGCATCAAAGCGCGAATACCGTTTGCTTTGTCCTCCGGTTCAATATAAAGGCTGAGCGGATTGAACCGTACCACCGGCAAGGAACCAAAATCAATCCGATATTCTTCTTCGGGGGTACATCCCACAAAAATTTTGTAGAATTGCGGCGCCTGATGATAATCAAAGTCGGGCTGAATGACATTTTGAAAAAAGCTGCCCCGCGTGGCCTGTAGCACACGCTCATCCCGCGCATAACGCACTTTATCGTTATGCGTGACCACACCCCAGGGAATATTTTTTTCTTGCAATTGGTCCAAGAATTCGATACAAGCCTGCCGGGGAAGCGGGTGCATAAAAAGAATGTGGTTTTTCAGCGTGACGCTGTTTCCTCCATCCGCTACAAAGGAGTCAATCCCAAAACGTTGAGCCATTTCGGCTACATCTCGTTGAAGCCGGCCGGACGCCAGGAAAATTTCATGGCCGTTTTGGCGCAGCTGGGCTAAACATTCCATCGTATGCGGAGCGACCGACAATCCGCGGTTAAAGGTAAGCGTTCCGTCAATATCAAAGAAAAAATACTTTTTTTTCACATGAAACAACCTCTTTAAAATTTCTCTTAGCATACCATAAAGAGATCCAGGTCAACAAGCGCGAATTTTTGCAAAATGTGAAACATTGAATCTTTTTTTCCATTGCTTTATTGGTTTGTAGAAAAACGTTTTGATCTTTAAAAGCACTCCAGGAGGAAAGAATGAGATTTTTGCAGGACGGCGTTTAACTTGCTATGTTGTCCCGTCCTTTCTTTGCTGTAGGGCGGACCGCCTTGCGTTTTTCTGTCCGTTCTTGTTTCTCTGTTTCATATTCAGCGGATCATTTCAGAAACCGCTCGTGGGAGGGTACGCCCGATCGATTCTCCTCATAGATTCACTTGAAAAGATCGTACGATTACGCCGCTGTTTTGTCGACGCTGCAATTTTCTTGATAGTAGTTAAACAGGATTTGCTTAAATCGTTCGATGGTTGATTCCGCCAAGTGGAATGCTTGTAAATAACGAAAGTCCATGATAAATTATATGTTGCATGAAATAAAAAAAGGTGAACGCTTATGAATGAAGTTCTCTCAAAACTACAAGTTGAGATTCGAAATATTTTTCGTACGGAAAGCGGCAATCAAGCAAAGGTTTCTTCTATGACGGTCTACCGTTTTACCGATGAAAAAATTTATATGCCGCAAACGGAAAATCCATATTTGTATATTGTCCTGGATGGGGCGCTCCGACTTTATACGCCGTCCGGAAGGATGGACTATATGACCGGACAATACGCTATATCCAAGATAGATATGCCATTGTACGGAACAATTCTGTCCTTTTCAGAACAGAACGATTTTTTAGCGATCGCATTGTATATAACGAATCATGAGGTTATTACTTCTGTGTTGGATTTAGATAACGCTTTGACGGAGAAGATCATGAAAGAAGCGGTCCCGGAGTAAGAAATGTCTTTGGCGGATCATGCCGTTATAGAATCCGTTTATCGGTTGTTTATTACCATGCGAAAGCCGCTTGCCTCTGATTATATACGTAGGAATATCATGCGTGAAGTAATCTATTACATCCTTTGCGGTTCATGCGGCAAACAGTTTCTGCAAGTCCTTATCAATATACCCAAAATCGACGAAATCTACGAAGCAAACCGTTGGATTAAAGAAAATTTTCGTAGTTCTTTCACCGTAGAAAGTTTGGCTCAACAGCAAAATATGAGCGTATCGTTATTTCATCAAAAGTTCAAAAGCGCAGTGGGGATGGGGCCTCTGCAATGCCAGAAGCGTTTGCGATTAACCGAAGCCCGGAGGTTGATGTTAGACGAAAACCGAAATGTAACGGAGGCTTCATTAGAAGTTGGATATGAAAGTGTATCGCAGTTCATTCGAGAGTACAAAAAAATGTTTGGCGCTGCACCGAAAGAGGATATTTTGCGTTTCAAGGAACAATTCAAGAAATGAGCGATTTTTTCAAAGGAACAGGCAAGCGAAAAGCCTGTTCCTTTTATTATGATATAAGCAAAGGAAACCTATTGCTTTTTCCTTAAAAAGTTATCTGAAAGCGAGGTATTTTAAATGATTTTAACAGACGAATTGTGCGACAAACTATGCGAAGCTGCAAAAGAAAAAAGCAGGGAGATTGGCGTTGATATTAGCTTTGCGATCAGCGATAAAAACGGACTTCCACGAGCCTATCGCAGATATGGTGAAGCATTGGTATTAAGCATTACGCTTGTCCCCGGTAAGGCATACACAGCAGCCGTTACGCAATGCAAAACAAAAGACGTCGCCGCTGCAGCCGCAGAGGGTGCTTCCCTCATGGCGATCCAAACAAATGATCCTCGTATTACACTTGTTGCGGGTGGGTATCCGCTGTTTGCCGATGGAAAAATTGTAGGCGGTATTGGCGTTGGCGGTGGGACCGAAGCGCAGGATTGTGAAATTGCGGAATATGTTGTTTTGGTTTTTAACGAGGAAGTAAATCAGTAATGGGTAAATCAAAAATATAAGCAAATTTTGCGTTTGAAAATTTAAACGGCCTGATACGCCTAATCAAGCCGGATAAAAGGCATTTCCCATGTGTCAGCAGGAATTTACGGCCAAAGGGAATTCCAAATGGCTGTTTTACTTTCGTAGGAAATGCAGAAATTAGACGCAGAACCAATAACTTGTTAGCCCATAATTATGCCGCGCTAAAGCGGCTCCTCCTCAGAATCGTTTGGAGAAACCCGTGTCCGGACTTCTGAATGTCGGGGATCAGCGTCGGGACGGACGCGATCTCCAACTTCATTCTTTCCTATTTTACCATTGGTAACGTTCCGCACGATTTCGAGCGGTAAACGGTCGGTCTACAGGAGTTTGTGTTTGTACGATATCCTTCTTTTTGTAAGTTTAAGAAGTGGATGGTGATTTGTAAAAAAATGAAACAGTGCTCTGATCAACGAAATAATAATCTATCGGAATTCAGCGGTAAAAACCAAAATAGTTGCGTCCGCTACTTTCTTGTGGTATAGTAGGCAAAGCGACGCAAAAAGGAGTGGTTATAGTATGAATGATTCTTTTTCAAATTTAGGGCGGTATATCTCTATTTTTGACAGACTCATGAGGATGTATTATGACCACGGTCTCTCGGAGTTCGAAATCGGCTGGGGCCAGCAATTCTATGTGGAATACCTCTATGACCATCCTGGTGCATCCCCACAGGAGATGGCGACGTGTATCCGCGTTGATAAGGCAACTCTGACGAAAATGATAAAGAAACTGACAGAGGTCGGCTATATTCGGGTTGTTGGCGATGATAGGGATCGGCGCGTCAAGCATTTGTATCTGACGGAGAGAGCAATCCCGGCGGCCAAACAAATTAAGAACATACACGCTGAATTTTACAATGCTCTGAGTTCCGGCATATCCCCAACAGAGTTGGCACTGACAGAACAAACCCTGCAACATATGGTAGACAACATCAATCAAAAGGTGTGGCACAGAATGGAGGAACCGCATGGATTCCGATAAACTTTTACCATTGACCCGCCGAAAACGAGCCTTGATTTTTATAAACTTGGTGGTTTCCGGTATTGCAACATCCATCTTATCCACTGCTATGACCACGGCGTTGCCCAATGTAGTGGAATATTTCGGAGTGAGCACCTCGGTTGGGCAGTGGGTCACAAGCGGCTATTCTCTGGCTATGGGAATGGTCATGCCGTTGACCGCATTTCTTATTACCCGATTCCCCACAAAGAAGCTGTACATGACGGGGATCGGTTGCTTCATCGCGGGTATTTTGCTCAGCATTATGGGTAAAAGCTTTGGACTCATGATGGCGGGGCGGATTTTACAGGCCTGCGGCAACGGTGTTCTGATGTCCACAGCGCAGGTTGTGATCCTGACGATCTATCCTCTAGAAAAAAGAGGCGCTATGATGGGCTCCTATGGATTAGCCACAACCGCAGCGCCAGTCGTCGCGCCCACCCTGGCCGGGCTGATGATCGACGCTTTCGGCTGGAAATCTATTTTCTATCTGGTATTGGTTATCATGGTGGTTTCCTTTGTTATTTCCGGCGTTGCCTTTGAGAATGTCCTGGAACTTCAGGATAAGAAGTTCGACGTTCTCTCGTTCGTAGAAAGCATTTTTGCCTTTGGCGGTATTACCCTCGGCATTGGGAACATCAGTAGCTATGGGCTGGTCAGTATACAAGCGGGACTTCCACTAGCGGTTGGCGTTATGGTTTGTGTATTCTTTGTCATCCGTCAGTGCGGGCTTGCAGAACCCTTCTTGGATGTTAAAATCCTGCGCAACCAGAACTACACAGTGAGCGTGATTTCCAGCATGGTCCTCTATCTGGTGATGATGGGTTCCTCGGTTATGATGCCGCTGTATGTGCAGAGCGTAATGGGGTATTCTGCTGTCATCTCCGGTTTGGTGACGTTGCCCGGCTCCCTGGCGACGGCCATCGTCAGCCCCTTTGCAGGAAGGCTGTATGACAAAATTGGGATCAAGAAGATTTTTGTAATGGGCGCCGCCGCCCTGGTGATCAGTAATTTGGGGATGGTTTTCATTACCGTGAGTACGCCGCTTTGGGTGGCGGCC
The DNA here is from genome assembly GCA_944391275.1 of uncultured Syntrophomonadaceae bacterium. Lineage (GTDB taxonomy): Bacteria > Bacillota > Syntrophomonadia > Syntrophomonadales > Syntrophomonadaceae > CALXSZ01. The sequence continues at coordinate 4,037 of CALXSZ010000064.1, read as the reverse complement.
GGTCTTAATGTGATTCGTAATCTTTCCATCGGTAGTCTGATGATGCCTCTGTTGACATGGGGTACCAACAGCGTTGATCCCAAGAAGGTGGCGGACGCTTCCTCCTTGCTGACCTCTTTCCGTACCATTGCCGGTTCCATCGGATCGGCGGTATTTGTGGGAATCATGACGGCAGTTAGCGCGGGCGTCGCGGTATCCGATGGCGACAACGCCCTGATGCAAGGCTTGAACGCGTCCTTCCTCTGGATGACGGCTGGAGCTTTAGCGCTGTTAGCAATCTCCATTTTGTGGAATAAAATTGCTTTAAAAAACTTGAACAAGTGATCCCCGCCACCATTGCTAAAAAAGCGGTGTACAAATTTAAAAAGTTCTACCAGGCGACGCCTCCATGCTAACAGGGGAAATAGCTTGCGGTTTGCTCCGGTGAGATGGGTCGTAGATATCATTGGCGGAGATATTTCTGTGAGAAGCGCGGTTGGGAAGGGGATTCCATTTACTATGGTAAAGCTAAGGAGAATCTCTGATGAAGAGGTGGAAACGAATAAGAATACGTGGGAAAATTCATTTCATATAAATTTTCTTTTCTTTGGACAGTCGGTGTTCCACTCCGTGTTATGATTGTAACCCTATTGCAGTCTGGCTCGTACTCATTCAGAATTACAAATTCAGAATCACAAAAACTGACGCCAATGTCGCATGGCCATAGAGATCCACTTCGGTTTCAGAAGAGAACCAGCAAAGGGGATACTTATTCGCTTCTTTCACCATAAATGCGGTTTCCAATAAATTCTTCCCCCTTAGCCGATTTCAACAGGGACGGTTCTGAAGGCGATTGGTCCATTGCGTCCGACTGTCTTTGGAGCAAAAATCCTTCTTCCTTTCCCAAAGAAATTAGAAAATTTCCGCTTCCATTTGGTTTTTACCGATAAATAATTTGTTCCCGTTCCGCCCCGACTGAAATATAGGCAATCGGACAATTCAATTCTTTTTCAATAAAAAGGACGTAATCCTGCGCCTCCTTCGGCAGTTCCTCCCAGCGCCGGCATCCGGAGATGTCGCATCGAAAACCCTCGAGATACTCGATAACCGGTTCCGCCCGCATCAGACGACTTCCAGAAGGAAACCGCGTGACGATTTCCCCATCGACCCGATAGGCGGTACAGACCGGGATTTTCTCCATATAGCTCAGCACGTCCAGTTTCGTCAGGGCTAGTGCGTCCGCCCCTTGCAGGAAGACCCCGTAACGAGAAGCCACCAAATCAAAGGGGCCAATCCGCCGCGGCCTTCCCGTAGCCGCTCCATATTCGCCGCCCGCTTCGCGCAAAGCTGCTCCTTCCTCGCCAAACATTTCCACCACAAAAGGACCTTCCCCGACACAACTGCTGTACGCCTTGACAATTCCGATCACCTTGTCCATTTTATAGTTCGGGATGCCGGCGCCAATCGGCGCATAAGCCGCTAACGTATTCGAACTGGTTGTGTACGGGTAAATCCCCAAATCAATATCCCGTAACGATCCCAACTGGGCTTCAAACAGCACGTTGCGTCCGGCCTGGGCTGCTTCCTCTAAATAGGCTGTAGTATCGCAAATAAAAGGCAAGAGCGGCTCCCCGTAGGTTGTGAGCCAATTCATCATTTCTTCCACTTCAATTGGCGGCGTTCCATACCCCTTATGCAGTGTTAAGTCCTTCCATTCCACGATCTGCGTCACACGTTCTTTCAGGTGGGAAAGATCCCGCAAATCCTCCATGCGCAAGGCTTTCTTCATGTATTTATCCGCGTACCCATAGGCGATTCCACGACGGGTACTGCCAAATTTAGCATCTTTTAACCGGTCTTCTTCCAATTGATCCTGTAATTTATGGTAGGGCATACAAATGCACGCCCGTTCGCTGATTTTGAGCTGCTCGGGCGTAATCGTGACGCCGGCTTCCCGATTGCGTTGAATTTCTTCATGAAGATGCTGTAAGTCGATTAAAACGCCATTCCCTAAAATATTGACCGTATCCGGTCGCAAAATTCCGGAAGGCAATAGGTTTAAAATAAACTTTCCTTTTTGATTAATGACTGTATGCCCCGCGTTATTTCCGCCCTGGTAGCGCACAACCACGTCGTAATCCTGCGAAAGCAAATCAACCATTCGTCCCTTGCCCTCATCTCCCCAATTAACCCCAACAATTGCCGTGAGCATAAATGATTTCCTCCTCTGCCTTAAATCTTTGCAGTCTGCCGCTATACGCGAATTTGTAAGGCGGCCTCGTCTACCGTCCCGTCCGTATGCTTTTTCAGAATGGGTTGGACCTGTTCCTGTAAAAATGTTAACGTCTGCTCCGGGGCGCATCCGATAAAACGCTGAACATCCAAAAGTTCATTCAGGGCTGCCTCATTCAAATGGAACGACGGGTCCGCTTTTAGTTTTTCTAACAGGTCGTTTTCTTTTCCTTCCTCTTTCACGCGATGCGCCGCATCGACCGAATATTGACGAATTTTCTCATGTAGAATCTGCCGGTCTTCTCCCATTTTTACGCCGTGCATCAAGATATTTTCACTGGCAATAAACGGTAATTCTTCCATCAGGTGTCGTTTCATAACCATGGGATAAATTCGTCCGCCGCGAATGACGTTGATGGCTAGCATTAAAATGGCGTCCGTAGCTAAAAATGTTTCCGGCAAGGCCAAGCGGCGATTGGCGGAGTCGTCCAGCGTCCTTTCCAACCACTGCGTCGCTGCCGTAATGGCTGGGTTCTGCACGTTTGTAATAATAAAACGCGCCAACGCAACTATGCGTTCGCTGCGCATGGGGTTTCGCTTATACGCCATGGCCGAAGACCCTACTTGAGATGATTCAAACGGCTCGTCAAATTCTTTCAGATGCGCCAACAAACGCAGATCCGTTCCCATTTTGGAAGCGCTCTGAGCAATTCCCGACAACACGTTTAGAATAAAAGAATCGACCTTACGGGTGTAGGTTTGCCCAGAAACGGCCATACAAGCCTTAAAACCCATTTTTTGTGCAATTTTTTGTTCTAATTGACGCACTTTTTCCTGATCCCCATCAAACAAAGCCAAAAAACTGGCGCTGGTTCCGGTCGTCCCTTTACAGCCCAATAATTTTAAGTGTGCTTGTTCAAAATCTAAACGCTCTAAATCCAGAAGAAAATCCTGAATCCAGAGCGTTGCTCGTTTGCCGACGGTCGTTGGCTGCGCAGCTTGAAAATGCGTATACGCCAACGTCGGAACATCGTAATGCGCTTTCGCAAAGTCCGCCAGGGACGCCAATAAATCGAGAAGCCGCTCCCGAATATGAAGTAGACCTTCCCGCATCTGTATGAGGTCCGTATTGTCTCCGACAAAAGCCGACGTCGCCCCCAAATGGAGAATCGGTTTCGCCGTCGGACAAAGCGTCCCAAAAGTAAGAAGATGCGCCATTACATCATGCCGAAGTTTTTTTTCGTAATCTGCGGCCAGTTCATAATCAATCGGGTCGTCTAAATGCTGTCGAATTTCCGCAATTTGTGTCTCCGAGATATTTAACCCCAGTTCTTTTTCACTTTCTGCCAATGCCAACCATAATTTTCGCCAGGTTTTAAATTTAAAATCCGGTGAAAAAATATGCTGCATTTTTTCCGAAGCATAACGACTATTTAAGGGAGATTCATAACGTTCTTTCATCGGGACCCTCCTTTTATCCGGTTTTCCATTCAAACGATAAAACCTGCACATTCCCTCCAAAAGAAGGAGGAAACGACTGTTTTTTACAACAAAAGCAAATTTTGCGCAAAAGAAATTAACATACAGGTAAATAATCCAAAAACTCATTTCATGGCTATGAACAACGTCCTTTATTATACCACCGTCGTCTTCTCTTTTCAAGTAAAAGGCAACCGGCAAAGAATCGTTTATAAAATTTTTCTTTTTCCAGGTTTTCGCGGGGATTTACCGTCCATCAAACTCTTTATCTTTAGCGCAAGATTTTTAAAACTTTTTCTCTGAGAGCCGCCTCTCGCTTGAATTTTTGTTCTAAAGAAAGTCCCTTT
>CALXSZ010000063.1 GCA_944391275.1 uncultured Syntrophomonadaceae bacterium | reverse complement strand
CTCAACCGCTTCCGGAATCAAAGGAGTCCCATACGCAACTTCCCGTCTAGCGACAATCTCGCCATCGAGCAACCAAGTAAGCGTATGCGTATGCACTCGAAAAGTCCCCTCCAAGATAACGTTATGCGCCGGCATCTTAGCTGGAATCTCTCCCCAGCCACTAAAAGTATAGCCGATTCTTGCAGGCGAAGCCGGCGTCTTTATGCTGGATTCATAATCATACCAATCAGCCGCATAAACCCTTCCCTCTAAGAGACAACAAAAGCGAAAACGTTTCGGCCGCCAATTTCCCTTTAAAACGACGTCGCGCGCCGGCATTGTTTCAGGGATTTCCCCCCATCCGCTAAAATCATATCCAAATCGGGCAGGCGTTGCCGGTTTTTTAACAGGAGATTGATAGAAATACGTGTCCCGGGCATAAATCTGATTCTGAATCTGACAAGTAAACGTATACCGATTCGGATGATATTTCCCTTGTACAATCAAGTCTTGGGCTGGCATCGTTTCAGGAACATCTTTCCAACCTGTGAAAGTATACCCTTCTTTTTCCGGGATATTGGGCGTTTGAATCGATTCCCCATAGGTTTTTTCAGCTATTTCACCCCAAATTTCCCCGTCCAGCTGCCATATAAGCCGATGTTTACGGATCGTATACCCCGCTTCTATCACCGCGCTGTTTTTTAGCCCCGAACTTTTCGCTCCCAGTCTCAACTGGATTCCTTCGTAAATGGGTATGGGTTCTTGGTAAATTTCGCCATGAACAAAAGGATCGCTACCATCCGTCGTATAGAAAACCTGAGCGTTCTCCGTCGGGCAACTTGCTCGAGCCAATTCCCCAGCCTCTACTTCGCTTCCATTTAACGGTTTAACTTCCGGAGTTTCAACTGTATCGCTGATTTTTACGGTATGAACGGCGCTTTTTTTCGCGTAAAATTCTGATAAACCAACCCGAGGGGTATCCAAGACTTTTCCCACAGTATCTCGCGCAGACGTAATTTTCACGTTCGGATGAAGAAGAATACCTTGAACGGTTAATTTCCCAGTCAACGCCGTTGTTCCTTCTTCAAAATAACATTTTCCCTCATAAAGCGTTATGGCGTTCGGTCCCTCAAACTGCACATCTTGCCCGCAAATCACCAAATCGCCTTTTTCCGAAAAAACCGTATGCTCTTTTCCCGCTGCTTTTAAAGACCCTTTCCCCGTAATCATCAAATTGCCTTGAAAATGAATCGCACACGTTGGAAGCGAGGTCATCCCCCAACCAATCTTATTTTCTCCAACAACCTGAATATGTAGGTCCCCATTGGCATAAATTCCTTCCCCTCCCGTATAGGAATCAAGCGCAACGCCATTTAATGTAAGAGTATAGCCGTCATACCCGCTGGCTTCGTCTCGGCCATAGTATACCCACCATACAGAATCTTCCCGATTATGGTTTGAATAGGTATATTCACCGTATTCCGGAAGCGGTACGGAGCGTTGGGATCCAATATTTAACACACTCAATCGTGTATCTACCATAGCTTTTGGCACTTTATCCGCCAATTTTGCGAAAACCCCTACCGCTCCTACGAATAAGGTTCCTCCTAAAATCTCTCCGATCATGTATGCTCCTCCTCATCTTCTTCCGAGTTGATTGCATGTAAAATCTCTGTTTCTATCTTATTATAAAAGAGATAAAAAAGCAAACCCCTTGCGTAAAATGCGCTTTTCATGGAAATAAACAGGACGATTAAAACGTCTCTCAGCATTTTAATCCGTCATTCGCCCAAAACAAACGTCTATAAAGATCTAATTTTGTTCTAGGCGCCTTGCAGGAATCCAATACGGAGGCGGCAAATGAATAAGCGAACGCATGCGGATCAGGACATTCTTGCGCATGGGATATCTCCTACTTGCCCATAGCCAAAAAAACTCTCTGCTTGTAAAACAGAGAGTCTTTTGCATATCAGATTATTTCATTTCATTTTATTTCATTACACGCGTTCCATATATTCTCCGGTACGGGTATCAATGCGAATTCGATCCCCCTGTTCAACAAATAACGGAACTTGTACTCGGGCTCCGGTTTCAACGGTCGCCATTTTACTGGCCCCGGTTGCCGTGTCCCCTTTTACAGCGGGTTCGCAATCAACAATTTCCATTTCAATAAAGTTCGGCAGTTCCACTCCGATAATCGAACCTTGGAAAACGACAATTTGAATCAGCATATTTTCCTGTAGCCATTTTTTGTTTTCCCCAATGGTTTCCTCAGAGATGGGTAGTTGATCAAAACTGGACGTATCCATAAAAACATAATCTTGTCCATCATGATATAAATACTGCATTTCTTTTTTGTCCAAATGGGCTCTGGGAATTTTTTCTCCGCCGCGGAAGGTTTTCTCTACGCTACCGCCTGTTACAAGATTCTTCAGTTTCGCCCGGACAAAAGCCGCGCCTTTTCCCGGTTTTACATGTTGGAATTCAACTACTTGATAAGCAACGCCATCAATATCTACTGTTACGCCCGTCTTAAAATCATTTACTGAGATCATGCGTATCTCCCTCCATACTAAAATTAATCATCCTAAGAATGTTGTGAAATAACGATAAGTTCTTTACTGGAATGCGTAAGGGGTTCGCAGCCTCCGGATTGAACCAATACCGTATCCTCAATCCGAATCCCCCCCCAACCGGGAATATAGATCCCGGGTTCGACTGTGACAGCCATATTTTCTTTCAATAAAGTATTTGAACGGCTCCCTACGCGCGGCGCTTCATGGATCTCCAATCCAACGCCATGTCCCGTAGCATGTACATAGTACTGCTCCAAACCATATTTTTCAAGTACTTTGCGCACTCTGCGGTCTACCTCGCTGCACAAGACGCCCGCTTTCACCGTCTGAAGCCCCTCCAACTGCGCTTCCAGCACCGCTTGATACCGATCGTAAAATAAGGGATTGGGTTCCCCCAATACCACGGTACGCGTCATATCTCCGGCATATCCTTGAAAAAACCCTCCGTAATCCATCAAAAGGGTATCTTTTTCTTTTAACGGAGTATGATCCGGTTGTCCATGTGGAAGCGCTGTTTTAGGACCTGAAATAGCAATGGTTGAAAAAGATTCTCCACTGCATCCATGTTTTTTCAGTCCCAACACAATCTGATTGGCCACATCCATTTCTGTCATTCCAGGTTTTAAAATAGAAAGCAATTCCGAAAAAGTTTCATCGCCCGCCCGAGCCGCTCCCTTTAAACAGGCAATTTCTTCCGGTTCTTTTATGGCTCGCATTTTTTCCAGAATCTCGGTCCCAGCTTCTAAGGATACGCCAAGACGCGCCTGATAAGACAAATATTGCTGCCAACTAATTGCATGAGCCTCTAAGACAACCTTCTGATAGGGCTGGCAAAGCTCTTTCAAAGTTTCCACCGAATCGCCCTGAATTTCCACCAATTTCCATTCCGGCGATTCCGTTTGGGCTTGTTCGACATATCGCCCATCCGTTAACAGAATCTGTTCCGTTTCAGAAACGAACAAAATCCCATCCGTTCCTCCAGTAAAGCCGGACAAATAGCGGATATTTTCCGCCTTATGGATCAGACAAGCTTCTTGGTTAAGTTGCTGCATTTCTTCTCGTAATCGTTGCAAACGCTCTCTTTGCCCCATTTTTTTCACCGCTTTCCATTTTGGCCTATGTAATATTTTTTCATTATACATGATTTTCAACCCGATGACAAATCTTCTTTGCGACTTGACAAAATCATTTTTTTCTCTATGCTTAAAAGGGGATTATTTTGTCATCATTTATATTATTGGAGGAAATTATGCATTATCATTCTTCTGTTCCCTCAAAAAATCATGTAAAACCGAAAAAAAAGCGCGGGTGTCTGTTTCGTATTCTTATTGGATGCCTCGTCTTGTTTATCCTTCTGGGTGGAAGCGCTCTTTACGTAAAATATCGTATTGGACAGTCTTGGCTTCCGGTAGACCGTACTTCCGATGAACAAATTTCCGTTCAGATTCCATCCGGCAGCGGCGTCGCTTCCATTGCTCAACTGTTAGCCGATCAGCGCTTAGTTCAAAATGCGTCCTCCTTTGTGCTTTATTGTCGTTTAAATCAGTTAGACCAGCGTTTACAAGCGGGAAATTACCGTTTTAGCCCTAGTCAATCTGTTGCAGAAATCGCTGAAATGCTGGTCAATGGAGAAGTATATCGCAATTTGGTTACCATACCTGAAGGTTTTACCGTTGAACAGATCCACACTCGTTTGTTGGAATCGGGATTCATTGAAGAAAGGGATTGGCAGGAGGCTTTGCAGGCCGACTATTCCCGGGATTACATTGTAAAAGACGATTCGATCCGTGAACCGCTAGAAGGTTTCTTGTTTCCGGATACATACAGTTTAGACGAAAACGGAAACGCCTCGGACATCATAGAAGGAATGCTCAATCGTTTTGATGACGTATGGCAAGGGCTTGTAGCAGAAAATACGGAGGAGATTACGCATGATTTTTCCGTACACGAAATCGTGACCATTGCTTCTTTAATTGAACGAGAATGTCAGGTAGAAGATGAACAAGCCCGAATCGCAGGCGTTATTTACAACCGCTTGAGTCGGGGAATGCCCTTGCAAATTGACGCCTCGGTCTTATATGCACTGGGAGAACACAAAGAAACGGTCTCTTTAAGTGATTTAACGGTCGATTCTCCTTATAATACGTATTTATACCCCGGCCTTCCTCCCGGGCCCATTGCTTGCCCTGGAGAGAACGCTTTATACGCCGCCTTACATCCGGAACAACACGAGTTTCTTTATTATGTTGCCGTTGGAGATGGAACGCATGAGTTTTCTACAAATTTTAACGATCATCTTCAGGCACAGCAAAAATATCAGTAATCAATCAAGGAGGATGGAAGAGGAGGATAGAAAATGAACAAACCCGAATTGCTTCTGCCAGCCGGCACACTTGAAAAAGCGCAAACCGCCCTGCATTATGGGGCCGACGCGATCTATATCGGCGGGCGGCGTTTCAGTTTGCGAGCCCAAGCTGGAAACGCGGATGATGCGGAAATGCAGGAGGTCGTTCGTTTGACGCATGACGCCGGGAAAAAAGTCCGGGTAACGGTTAATATCCTCGCGCATAATCAGGATATCCTGGATCTGCCAGGATATTTGGAACGTTTAGGCGAACTAGGCGTAGACGGTCTCATTATTGCCGATCTAGGCATCCTCGCTTTGGCCAAACGTGTGGTTCCGCAAATCCCGGTCACCATCAGTACGCAGGCCAGTATATCGAACTACGAAGCCGCCGCTGTTTGTCTGGATTTGGGAGCTTCACGCATTGTTCTAGCGCGTGAAGTCCCATTGGAAGAAATTCTACAAATCAAGGAAAAAGTCCCGATTGAAATCGAGGTCTTTGTACACGGGGCAATGTGTATGGCCTATTCCGGACGTTGTCTCCTTTCGCAATTTATGACCGGCCGTAGCGCCAACGCTGGAGAATGTACCCAGCCTTGTCGGTATCATTATTTCCTTCAGGAAGAAAAACGCCCCGGGCAATATTTTGGTATCGAAGAAGATATGCACGGAAGTTACTTGCTCAACTCGAAAGATTTATGTCTTTTAGAACAAATCCCCGAACTCATCGACGCAGGCATCGATTCTTTTAAGGTTGAGGGCCGTATGAAAAGCCCCTTATACGTCGCGAGCGTCGGCAGCGTGTATCGGCAAGCGATTGATTTCTATCTCCAGGAACACCGGCCTTTCCCGCAAGGAATATTAACGGCTTGGAAAAAAGAACTGGAATATACGTCCACTCGTCCTTTCACAACCGGCTTTATCCACGGAATGGACGCCAATATGCAAGACACATATAAGGAAGATCATCCTCAGAAGACGACGTTTTGCGGTATGGTGCAAGGCTATGACGAAGAACGCCGCTGTTTAATTATCGAACAACGCGCCAATTTCGGTCCCCAAGAACCTTTGGAATTATTCTTGCCCGGCGGGAAAATCCTTCCGTTGAATCCGTCTCGTCTCTACGATGCATACGGTGTGGAAATGGACCGTGCCCGGCATCCCAAACAATTGATTTGGGTTCCGGGACCTTCTGTCGAGAAAGGCGCTATTTTAAGGAGAACTGAATCGATATGAAAACGGAAATTTTGGCTCAAGTCGCCCCTTGTAATATTGATTTTCTGTCCAAAATTCTTGAAGGATACGACAATCTAGGGGTTCTCTCTACGATTAACCCTTCCGATGGGCAAGTCATCATCCGTGTTACGGAAGATTCTTTTCCTGAAGTGATGGAGATTCTAGACCATTTGCCTTTTGATATTAAAATTTTTCGCTGATATTTTTAAGTTTTCCCTCGTTAATAAAAAGCATCCATTTTTTGATCCTGGAAACTTTGTTATAGTGACTTTCATGGGGAGATCGCGGATGCTATTGACTTTGCTTTTCCAACCAAAGTCAAAACTCCACCACATATTCGCGGAGGAAAAAAACAAAGATTTACCGGACAGCGCTCAAGTCCTACCTATAAGTCCTACTTATAAACAAAGTCCTGCGCGCGCAACGAGGAAAGATAAAATAGAGAACAATAAACGGGCGTTTGAAATGAAAAGACACCAGTCGAGACCTGTATGTATGATTGGAGAGGCAAGATGCTAGAAGTTTGCTTTAACGATTCTGTAAAAGGTGCATTAACCTTAGCGCAAAATTGTGGAAATAACCGTAGCAGTCTAATCGGCGTTATTACAGATAAAAAAGGATTGCTTTCCTTCTTTGCGAAAAGAAAAGCAATCAAAGCATATAGAAAAAGACAAATCGAATTACAAAAGTTAGCGGTTCCGTTGGGTGGTAAAAGAGAAGATATAGCGGGCATTTCTTTTGGTTTGTCGGAAGGTGATATCAAGTCTCCCATTTGTTTCGAGAACTGTCCAAGAAAAGATTCCATTCGGGCAATGTTTTCCTTTGATCGCTATCGTGAACAAGAAGATATGGAAGCATCGGTAAATGAATTTTGGGTTCATTGTATGAGCGATTTGCAAAAGCTCAAATCGAATCCGCCCCAAGTAAGGGTTTGGTTAGATTTTACTCCTGACGCGCAATGCGGATTATTGTTTCTTGCAGATGTATTACAAGCTTGCGAAACAGAAATTCACGTTGTTGAATTGCCGCAAAAAATAAAAACAAAAGAGAATTGTA
>CALXSZ010000062.1 GCA_944391275.1 uncultured Syntrophomonadaceae bacterium | reverse complement strand
AATGGTCAACGCGTGGGCAATGCAGGGAATCGTTTCTCCCTGAAATCCACTGATCGGACTCATCAAAGCGCCCGTAGGGACAAAAAGAATTCGCCTGAAAACGCCCTGTTTCATTTGTTTGAGCAATGGCCCGCACAACATCGAAGCGCTACATCCGCATCCACTTCCACCGGCACGAACGTCCGGCTGTTTCTCATAGTAGAGCATGACTCCGCAGTCTTTATAATTGGTCAGCGATGTGATTCCTTCCTGAACAAAAAGTTTTTCAGCAATCTCATGCCCCAAACGCCCTAAATCTCCCGTAATGATCAAATCATAATCGTCAGGCGTACGCCCCAAATCCGCTAAATGAGCTGTAATGGTATCCACCGCGGCCGGCGCCATGGCCGCTCCCATATTAGCGGGATCATTTTGTCCACGATCAATCACTCGTCCAACCGTTGCAGAAGTAATTTTTAATGCGGGATATTTTTCATCCTCGCCATTTTCTAAAACAACTGCGCCGGCTGCCGTTGCTGTCCACTGTGCATAGGCAGGGAACTGTACGCCTTGTTCCACCGGCGTACGATATTGTCTCTGCGCCGTATAATGATGGCTGCACACGCCGGAAACCGTCCGGGAACAAAATCCCCCATCAATCAGCATAGAAGCCAGCAGCAACGATTCGGCCATACTGGAACAAGCGCCATAAATTCCTAAAAAAGGAATTTGCAATTGGCGAGCAGTAAAATTTGAGGAAATAATTTGATTTAAAAGATCCCCAGCAAAAAAAACTTCCACTTCTGCGGGTGTATTTTGATTCTTTTCCAAAGCCATTCGTACTGCTTGCTCTAACATTTTCGCTTCGGCTTTTTCCCAGGTTTTTTCGCCATAATTGTAGTCCGGAAGAACCAAATCAAAATCATTCCGCCATGGGCCTTCCCCTTCTTTAGGTCCAACCACTGCCGCATGAGAACGAATAACCGGGGGATTTTCAAAAACATAAGTCTGACGCCCGCGCTTCTTGGTACTTTTCATCGTTTTTTCTCCTTGTTAGCGAATAATAAAATAAATGAATCCAATCAAAACTGAGGCGGCAAAACCAAATAATAACGTCGGCCCGGCAATACTAAAAATCCGTGCGCCTACGCCAAAAATATAGCCTTCCCGTTTAAATTCCATGGCCGGCGCAACGATCGCATTCGAAAAGCCAGTGATCGGGACAATCGACCCTGCTCCGGCTCGTTTTCCAATTTTATCGTACACGCCTAATCCTGTAAGCAAAGCGCCCAAAAAGACCATAATGATGGTTGTAAGAGCGGAAGCGTCTTCTTTACTTCTGCCTGCCAGCATAAAAAGATTAATGAATACCTGCCCAATGGTACAAATGAATCCACCCACACCAAAGGCCCATAAACAATTAACAAAAATTTTCGGTTTAGGTTTTATCTGATTTACTAATTGTTCGTATGCCTGTTTTTCCTGATTTTTTCGCTGTTCAAATTTATCGTCCATAAAAAAACCTCCTTTTATGCTTAAGATGGCATTGAAAGGAGGTTTTTATACAAATTTTCCGTTTGAGATGAAAACACAAATTTCTCTTTGTTACGAACACATTCAATAAAAAAAGATTACCGTTTTTATGCGCTTCAACATAGTTGATATCATGACAATTTTCAATGAAAATCCATTCCATCAATACAAAAAACCGTTTTTTGTTGGATCTCTTTCAATTTTTCGCGTCCCACTTCCGAAAGTAAAGCAATTTGCGCCCCTACAAAATGCGGCGCTCCAACGTATTGAATTTTCTCCTCGGATAATCGAGAAAAAACAACCTTTATTTTTTCTTTGAGAGGAGAAATATCCTGAGCAAAAGGAACGCTCACATAAACTTTTTCCAGTTCTTCCATCCGTATACCCGCTGCTGCCAATAAACTACCAATACTCGATTGCAGCATAGAGGTATCCGGAACTCTTTCAAAGACTCCCTTCACCCAAATTTTCTTGCCAACTTGCAAAGAAGCTTGTCCTCTCAGAGTCGCTTGCAGTATAAGAACAGGCGCTTGTGTTTCCTGATAAAGAGCTAAACAGGTTGTCAATGCATCCGATCCCATCATATGTCCCCATTGTTGTAAAACAATGTACTCCCCCCAGGGATTCATTTTAGGAACTTGTCCTTGAGGAGACGGCTGTATTTCTTGGTAAAAAATCGCATGCAGCCCCGCACGGCTAATATCTACGGGTGGAATCCCCATAAATATGTGTAACAGGACCGTTTGTCCCATTATGACGGTACGATAAATATCTTGCGTGCGAATCTGCTTGTGCTTTTCCAGAAAAGCGTCCATCATGTTTTGAATTTGTTCGCGAAGAGATTGATGTAAGTTGTCAAAAAGATCCATTTTTTCTTTTTTTAACGCAGAGGATTCTCTCTTCGATGCGCCAGACAACGCTTGATAAACTTGATTAGGCGCAGAATATTGATCCAATTTCTGCCCATTCATTAAGTCTACTAAAATAAGAGTAATGGTTTCAGCTTCCAAGGAAAGAATCACGCCTATGATTGGACGTTCTTTGCGAGATAAAGCATAAACTTCCTTCAGCTGTTCATTGGCCAAAGCTTTTAGCTCGATAACCGGCCGTCCTACACGATCCAAAAAAGCAAGTTCTTTTAAATCCTGCGGATGTAAAAATATTCGATATCCGGTTAAAGCCGCTACAATGCGGTCATATAACGCTTGATGCATTTCCTGCAAAGCGCTGGGCAAATTTACTTGTCTTCCGGGTAAATAAATATTTTTATAAATCAATGGAAGATGCTCAGAAAGTTTTTTCCATTCCAAGCCTTGCCAGGGATCTCTTTTCACATAACTTGCATTAAGATACACTTCAATATCTTTTTTCACCGGATAAAGATCCGCCCGACGAATTTTTTGTTCGATTTCTTGAAGGGTTAACTGTTTTCTCTCATTTAATGGAATTTGCGGATCTTCTTCCAGCACTTTAACCTTCCAACGATCTGTTTCTGATTCTTCTGTACCCGATAAAATGGTCCATCCATTTAATTCCAGGGCAGAGACTAAGCTCATTCCTGGATAAACCAGCAACGATTCCCTTTGCCCATCGGCTCCTATTACGGTGATTTGAATTTCTTGCCGCATAGCGAAACTCCTCTTAAAAATTGCTAAAAAAAATGACGACGCCTGGCCGCCATTTTCTATTACAGATTATCTTAAGCTATTCCTTATCATCCGTTGGTTTACTGGTCTGGGCCATCAATACAAAAGCGAAAATAAATACCCATATCAAAGAACCCACTAACGCCATGGTTGCTGTTGAGTAATCTCCGCTTGCAGTAATAACAGCATTCCCTTTGCTGTAAAGTACATTAAATACAACGGCTGCAACAAGGGTTAAAACCATAACAATTTTCTTTAGGCTCGCTGGCAAACTGACTTTCTTTGCTACACGGCAAAATAAAATAAAAACGACAATAATACATAACGTTAACAGAATTTGCACAACCGGATTGTTCAAAAGATCCAACGACACTTTTCCACCTCCTATGATCCGTGCTTTAAACCACTGTATTTTATTTTAATGCAAATAAACCTTGCTTGCAAGTAAATATTGAAATTTTATTAAAAAGGCATTTTCTTTCTTTTCTTTTGGACAAATAAAAGTTATAATAGGGAAGTAAGTAAATTGGGCAGTCGCGGGGATGGTTTTTCATCTCTGAGGAAAGTCGGAGCTCCATCGGGCAAGGTGCTGGATAACGTCCAGTAGGGGCAACCCTAAGGCGAGTGCCACAGAAAGATACCGCCTTCCTTTGGAAGGTAAGGGTGGAAAGGCGAGGTAAGAGCTCACCAGCAGACAGGCGACTGTCTGGCTCGGTAAACCCCACCTGGAGCAAGATCAAATAGGGAAACGATAGGGCGGCCCGTCCTGTTTCCGGGTTGTATCGCTTGAGGCGTCTGGCAACAGGCGTCCTAGATAGATGGCTGCTGAATACAGAACTCCGCTTATAGATTTGCTTACCCAAAAACATTTGAAAGGGTTTTTATCGACCTTTTCAAATGTTTTTTCTTTATGCGATTTGGTTCCAACACGTCTCAAGCTTCTTTTTTCCGAAATAATTTTTATGATCTTCCCATACAAGGAGCAAATTCTACCTAAGTCCTCCACGACACACGAGACGAAAGCGTATGGAGAATAGAAATTCCCTCCATACGCTTCTTATATCCCTCAGAAAACCACCTTATTGATTCTCTTCTCCTGCAAAAATCTGCCGTTTATCAATAATTCGGCAGGCTTTTCCTTCGCTACGCGGCAAAGTATGAGGTTCTACAAGACGAATTTTTGCTTTGATTCCAATCGCCGAATCCACATCTTGACTGATCTTTTTCTCTAAATCTGTAATTTTTCCTACCACATCCGCAAACAAGTTG
>CALXSZ010000061.1 GCA_944391275.1 uncultured Syntrophomonadaceae bacterium | reverse complement strand
AAAATACACATATAATATCGAATGGTTTGATAAGGAGCAATTTTGACAATGAACAGGATATACCCCAAAGATACAGCGGTAAGACAAAACACGGTCCCTGCTTCCAGAGAAATAGTCAGACCGCTCGGTTGATCGAATGGCCGATGAAAATAAATACGAAGATTTTTGTCAGCGCATTGCACAGTAATGTGAAGAAAATATTGGTTGATAAGATAGATAATAAAAATAACCAGGCCCAAAATGAAAATTTCTTTTAGCCACCCATTCATTAACGCTTGACTGATAATAGAAAAGACTTCAGAGAGATGTTCTTGGAAGCCATTGGAATTATTTCCTAAATTTAAGAGAGCCTCGGATCCACGGGTTCCTTGAAAAAGGTGAAAAATCATTCTAGGGAAAAATAGAACGGATGCTAAAATGGCGCCGAATTCGGCAAGGACATAGGCGCGTAAAATTTTCCATTGTTTTTTTATCAGGAGAAATAAAAAGAAGACGCCGCATAGGAAGAAGCAGAAAATCAGAAAATAATATTGGGTGAGAATCCCTAGCATGGTACACAATCCGAATAAAATAAATGTACGATTTTTTAGTGGGGTGCGATCAAATATTTGATAAGTGGTTTTGACATGGAGATAGGCGAGCAAAACACAAAAAAAAGTAAGCATTGCGTACATGCGAATGAAGAGCGCACTCGTCGTTGCCCCAATACTGAAAGCCCAAACGGCCGAAATGAATAAAGATAAGTAGGGTTTATTTGATATTTTCAATGCAAGTAAATACAAGAAAAAGGTTGTCAAGGCGCAAAAAATCAGATTGGGGATAATTCCCAACCATTTTGAAAAGAAACCCGGAAAAAGCGAGCAAATGGTATGAATGACAAAATAGTATAAGGGTGGGTGTACATCTATTTCTTGGTTATGATAAGGAATAGAATAATCAAATCGTTCCGTAGGATCAACGCTAAGCGCTTCATGGTAAAGCGTTCCAGGCTGCCAGGATTCCATAAAACCAGGGGTTTGTGCAATAAATGAATTGGGGTAGTTGGCCAATTCGTAAGTAAACATCTCATCAATATGGTAACCGCTTTTTTGTACTCCAAAATAAAAGATTAGAAGTGATTGAAACAGAATTATCCATATTATATAATAATTATGAGGTTTGTTTGTTTGTTTGTTTGTTTGTTTGTTTGTTTGTTTGTTTGTTTGTTTGTTTGTTTCATTTTTTCCATCCTTTTCTTTTATTTACAAAGTTATTTTACCATTCAAAAATGCTTGATATTGATCGCAAATCTCCTGAACGTTATCGCCAAATGCAATCTGTTTCCCCTTATGCAGCCAAAGAATTTTATTACACAATTCCCGAATTTGCGAAAGGGAATGGGAAACCAGGATCGTCGTTGCGCCGCCCTTAATAATTTCACGCATTTTAGCTTCGCTTTTTTTTCGAAAAGCGCCGTCTCCCACCGACAACACTTCGTCCAAAATCAAAATGTCTGGATGTACCAGAGAGGCAATAGAAAAAGCTAACCGGCTTTTCATTCCGGAAGAAAGTTGTTTAAAAGGCCGGTGTTCAAATTCTTTTAATTCCGCAAAATCG
Source organism: uncultured Syntrophomonadaceae bacterium (assembly GCA_944391275.1). Taxonomy (GTDB): domain Bacteria; phylum Bacillota; class Syntrophomonadia; order Syntrophomonadales; family Syntrophomonadaceae; genus CALXSZ01. The sequence continues at coordinate 6,824 of CALXSZ010000061.1, read as the reverse complement.
ATAATCGAATCGTACATATCATCCATAAATTTTCGCGTATAACCCAGCATGGCTCCGCGTAAATACGCGTTTTCCTTTACGGTCAGATCCCCGTCAAAACCGCTGGCTAATTCCAGAAGCGGTGCGATGGTACCTTCATGATACACGGTTCCCTCTGTAGGACGCATAATACCGGAGATCGCTTTTAATAGGGTAGACTTTCCGGAGCCGTTTGAACCAATAATCCCTAACATATCGCCCTTTTCAAGAGAAAAAGTGATATGGCGATTCGCCCAGAATTCTGTGACGTGGTAATCGTGTTTTAAGCGGCGCACCACGTATTCTTTCAGACCAATCTCTTTAAAATCGCCGGTTATATAGCGAATAGAGACATTTTTTAATTGCAGAACACTCATCATAAAACCTCTATTACAAGTAATATAAAAATCGATGGTTGTATTTCTTATACATCCAACAACCGATCAAAAGTACAATTCCAACGTCTGCCAACATTAAAAGATGAAACCAAATGGTTGGAATGGTGGATTCAATGACAATTTTACGAAAATAGCGAATGAATAGATAAACGGGGTTAAGTAAAAACGCACATTGAACGGTATAGCTATATTGCTCAATCGTATAGAAGATCGCGGACATATACATTAAAAGCTGTGTAAAAATACCCCATAGATATTGGATATCCCGGAAAAAAACGAACCAAGCCGATAGAATCATGCCTACGCCCAAATTAAAAAGTACCAAACAAGCAATGGGAAAGAGTAGTAAAATGAATTTCCACGTAAAAGAAATTCCGTCTAGCATACAAAAAATAAAGAAAATAATTAAAGTTAAACCAAAATTAATCAAAGTTTGGACATTCTTGGAGAGTAAGAATAAGTACTTAGGAACATTAATTTTAGAAAAAATGGCGCCATTATTCATTAAGGAAGCCATACCCTGACTTGTAGCTTCGCTAAAATAACTGAAAATCAACGTTCCGCAGAACAAGTAAGTCGTATAATGATCCATGTTTCGACCAAAAAATTGCGTAAAAACCAATTTCATGACTAAAAGCATTAAAAGTGGGGAAAGCATACTCCAAGCCATCCCCAAAATGGTTCGTTTATACTTTTTTTTAAAATCGCGCTTAACCAGTTCCTCAAAAAGAAATTGATTTTGTTTTAATTTCTGTAACATAATAATCCCACTTCACCTGATTTAATCTCGAAAATATAGGTCTCTTGTATAGACTTTGTCCAGAACCGGCTCCAGATCTGGGCTATAGCGGTTTGCAATAATGACCTGACTCACTTGTTTAAATTCTTCCCAATCATGAATCACACGGCTACCGAAAAAGACGTCTTCTGCTAACGTCGGTTCATAAATCACCACATCAACTCCTTTAGCCTTTAGTCGTTTCATCACGCCCTGAATGCTGGATTGACGGAAGTTGTCCGAATCCTTTTTCATCGTTAAACGATATACACCAATTACGCATGGATTTCCGGGTGTCCCATTGCGTCCTTCTCCATTCGTACCGTAGTACCCCGCCTTTTCGAGTACCCGTTCCGCAATAAAATCTTTCCGCGTACTGTTGGCGTCAACAATGGCACCAATAATGTTGTTTGGAACATCTGCGTAATTCGCACGCAACTGCTTGGTATCTTTAGGGAGGCAATAACCGCCATACCCAAAAGACGGATTGTTATAATGCATTCCGATGCGTGGATCCAATCCAATTCCCTCAATAATTTGTTTGGTATTTAAGCCATGCGTCTCCGCAAACGAATCTAATTCGTTAAAGAAAGCGACACGAAGCGCCAGATAGGTGTTCGCAAAAAGTTTTACCGCTTCGGCTTCGGTTAAATCGAGAATTAATGTTGGAATATTTTCTTTTAATGCGCCTTCCTGCATCAGCGCGGCAAACGTCTGCGCGGCTTTTACCATTTTAGGGTCGCTCAAAGGCGCACCCACAATGATGCGTGAAGGATACAAATTGTCGTATAAAGCTTTTCCTTCCCGCAAGAATTCTGGGGAGAAAAGAATCCGATCACAATGGAATTTTTCCCGAATGGACGTCGTATATCCCACTGGAATGGTAGATTTAATGATAATGATGGCGTGATCATTGACTTCCAGCGCCTGAGTAAGAGCCGCTTCCACCGATGAAGTATCAAATGTGTTTTGTATGGTATCATAATTCGTGGGCGTTGCGATAATAATAAAGTCCGCATCTTGATAAGCCAATGCGCTATCCGTGGTAGCTTTCAAGTTCAACGGCTTTGTTTTTAAATATTCTTCTAATTCCTTGTCCACGATCGGAGACATTCGCTGATTAATTTTATCGACTTTTTCCGGCACAATGTCTAATGCGGTGACTTCATGATGCAACGAAAGCAATACGGCATTAGCTAGTCCGACATAACCGGCTCCGGCAACGGTAATTTTCATAAATGGTTCACTCACTCTCTTTTAATTGATCAAAAGAAATTTTATCAAAAAGTTTCATGCACGGTTTTTCAACGAGATAGTATGTAGCAATTCCAATGATAACTGAAAACAATAAAGATACTAAGATACAAAGCGCTACATGGTCAATCAAAGCGGTTTTCCACAAGCTCCTCATCAGTAAATAAAAAGAAATTTGCTGCATGACGTAAATCGAATAGGAGTATCTCCCTAAGGGTGCAAAGATCTTTAAATTTAATGCCCGGGACAGCAATCCTCTTTGATAAAGGAAACAAACGAAAAGAATTGTAAATATAACAACAACAACGAAACGACTTTCATATTCTCCTCCTAATAAAAAACAATAGACTAAATAGGAGGCGGATGCAAGCTCTAAGAAAGTAACAAAAAGGAACACAAATAATCGCCAAATCCGTGATTGATGATTAATTGATAGATGACAGTGATTGATTTTGGATAAGGTTAGTCCTAAAAGATAACCCAGCCCAATACCGGCTAAAGCACGTGCTAATCCTAAATTAACGATACCCAATACAGTAGTTCGACCAAAAACGGTGGTAACGCACGATAAATAGGAAAAATAAACAAGAACCGCGATAAACACAGCGGCTTTGTTCTTATCGAAGTATTTTAAAACAGCAAAGTAAAAAAGGTTTGCCCAAAACAAGGGGGATATAAACCAGTTGATGCCCTTATAATTTTCGGTAAGACCAATACATTGTAAAAAGGCTACGTTTAAAATCGATGACATTAAGGGGGAGGAAAAAAATAAAACACCAATGATTGAATAAAATAACAATACAGGACCCAAACGAAAAGCTCTTTTCATTGAAAAATGAAAAAAAGTTTCGGAAGGATTCCTTGAAATTGAAATAAATAAAAAATATCCGCTAATAATAAAGAAACATTCGACACTAGCTGCATTATCACTTAGATCTGCAAGTTTTTGATAAATAGGATTTTCCCCAACAGAACGCATAATGGCGGAATGAAATATATGAAAATAAACCACCATCATAAAAAAAACAAATCGCAAAAAATCAACATTATACAAACGCTTTTTTGTAATGTTTAAAAAAGGGGGGGTTATGAATTTTCTTTTTCATGTAACAAACACCACCTTTAATGAGTGACGAATCGAATTGCTTTTTTTATTGCCAACCGAACCGTATATTTAGCGCCATGATCCTTACAACACTGAACTCCGCCGCGGATTTTCTTATACAGCCAAATGAAGAAAGCGCATAATTTCCCCGCGCCTTTCCCAAGATCGACAAAGGATCTTTCAACCGTGTAGACTAAACCATGATCTTGGTAGCAACGATATCCGCCCCGAATTTTTCGAGGAATAAATGTGATGAAACGACCAATTTTGTAAGAAGTTGAATTCTTTATAGCTAAGAGTTCATTTTCTAAATTTCTTGCATATGCGCTGTTATATTTGGTTTGATAGCGATAATTTCGGTTGGGATAAGGAGCTGCGCTAAAAATACGGGAGGTAATGGTATCCTCCGAAATATCGTCAAATTGATTGTATAATTCGAGCAATTCTTCTAATTGCTTATCATTTCCTCTGTTCGTTACATTGTCATTCCATAAGCCGATTTCTTGCGTATTTTCTATATAACGCAAACGTTGATCAGAATTGGCTAAAACAACCGGCGTATTACACATCACCTGAGCAACCTTGAACCAAATATCATCTGCATAAAGGCAAATATTTTTAATAATGTCTTTATCAAACAAAACTTTACTCATACAGTAGGGCGGAAACAATGTTCCAGCTCCACTGGTAGCAAAGAGTTGCAACGAAGGGATATGAAGCCATTTTGAATATTCTTTTTTCCAAAATGCATAAGGGGCGATTTTTTCCGGCTTATTCTTGTCTTTAAGCATCAAATGAACACGCATGGCGGAAACGGCTCTCGGATAATCCTTATAAGAATTAAGTAATGTTTCAACTAAATAAGGCGAATAGTGAAGATCATCGTCAATGGTAATGATAATATCGTTTGGATATTCCTGCATGGCGTAATAATATTTTTTATGCGATTTCAAATCCTCTTCACACCAGCGAATCTCCAACCCTTTTTCAGTTAGTTCAATTAACGCTTGCGGTAAATCGTTTTCTTTGTTCGGAAATTGTTCGCTGGCCAGCCAAAGAATAATATGATCCGCCTTTACCGTTTGTTGCAACATTTCCTGAATCGGGATATGAACCGTGTTGATACGGGCCGGATAAGACGTCAAAGATATGATCACATTTGGCCGAAGCTTGTCCCGGAAGAGATAGTCGTTCTTCGCTAATGCGGAGGAACTTCGCACCACTTGTTGAGAATCTAAATTATAGGACGAACACATTTGTAAAAAATAAAGATACCATTCATTGGCAAAAGGCACATCGTAATATTTCCACGGTTTATCTTTGGAAGAATAATGAATAATATACGCTGCCTCGCCTAGCTCTTTCAACGAGACGAAATTTTCATTGTATCGTGCATTGAGATCATCCATCGTAAACTTCTGGGAAGCGCGTACTAAGTTAATAAATAAACAATTATAACGGATGTTCAAAAAACGCACTTGATTGTTGAAGACGATGTTAAAAATATTTTGATCCATCAAACCGGTTGGATGTTTTACCTTTTCTTCGATTAACCGATCCGTACAATGGTATTCGCGCATCTTATCTAAATTTAAAAACATGACGCCAGAATTAAAATAATTGTCGAAGCTTTTGACTATAGGATTTTCTGAATACAAACTTCCGCTATCGATGACGGCCCCTAAAAAATAGTCGGTGAGATCCGTTTGGAACAATTCGCTTAAATCACGGCGAACAATTAAATCGCCGTCTAGATAAAGAACTTTCGAAACATCTCCTAACAATTCGGGTAAGCGGAACTTTAATAATGCAGCTGGAGTCGCAACGCAATAGGAATTTTTGGTAGACTGATGCAGGGTTTCTAAATTCCCAAGTTCAGCTTCTACAATAGATATATTGACATAATCGCTATTCAATTTGTTAAAAAGTTTTTTGGATTTTTCCGATAAAGCGGTTGTGACTATATGTATTCTATAAGCGCTACTTGGAAATTTGTTTTGTAAAATAGAATTAATCGTAACAGACGTGGGTAACACATAATTTTCATCGCAAATAAACGCAATATGGATTGGTTCAGTTGTTGTATTCATACAATATTGACACATCCTTATATACCGAAATATTTATTAATATGAAAAGCAAAATTATTTTAACACGCGAAGATAAACTTGTATAGGACAAAATCATTGGAAATAACAATAAATAGGACTTTTTAAAACAATTTTACATGGAGCAAAGAAAATCTAAATGAGACGCGCAAAGAACAATACAATCTTTCTTTCCGCTATAAAGGCCTTTCTTGTAAGCAATGGCATTTTCAGTGAGACATTCTTCCATAGCTTGAACCGTATTTTTTTCGCCTATCCGATTACAATCATCGATTAAAATCACGAAATTTTCACTTAGACAATGAGGAAGAATTCTTAAAACGTCAACGCGGGAATATTGTTTCATATCACTTCCCAGAGGAGCGTCGATGGAAATAAAATCAAATGCCTGATTTTCAAAAGTCTCTTTAAAACCTTTAAAAACCCGTACTGCTTCCGCCTCTTTATATGGAATCATTTCGCGTTCCAGCTGAATGATCTGACTTTTTTCGGACAAATGAAAATCGTTTTTGAAGAAAGCGATCCAGTCTGCATCATGCTCTACAATAAAATGTTCCACATTTTTATAGGCTGCTGCATATTGTGCAATCATGCGCGTCGACTGTCCTAAGCCCAATTCTAAAATTCGTTTCGGGCGGGCTTCATTCAATATGCGATACATGACATATAAATAAGGGTAACCCACGGCCCAGCGACCGGGGGAAAACGTTCTATTTTTCAACCAATTGCTCTTAACAATCGTGTTGTTAAAAATATCCGCCCAAACGGATTCAGATGCATAACGACTAGCCTCTACGGCCTTTTGACGTACTTTTTCAATGGAAACCGCCAAGTCTTTTTGATGTTTTTCCGTGTGACTCAATATTTCATTAGTCTTTTCGGCTTGATCAATTTGCTGCTTGGTTACATTCTTTAGTTCGTCTAGCTTTTGCGTTACAATCTGTTGAATATTTTCTAAATCTTGGTATTTTGCTTGTATGAGTTGAGTGGATTTTTCTTGATGTTCCAGGATTTGAGATAATCCATGATTTTGTTCTTCATGCATTTGTCTATAAAAATTTTCTTGCTGCTGAGAGAGAGAAGTCATATATTGAATCTGTTGTTGTCCCAGCAGCTCGTTAGCTTGCTGGAAATTTTCCAACAATTTTTTTTGCTTTTCCAGT
>CALXSZ010000060.1 GCA_944391275.1 uncultured Syntrophomonadaceae bacterium | reverse complement strand
TAAGTTCGATGAACCTTTTTTATGCGGGCTGCTTTCAATTACTAAAATTCTCATTGTCTTCCCTTCTTATGAAGACTCGCATCCGTCTTCTTTTTCTTTTACTCATGTAAACGAACTACATCTGTTTAATCCCTTTAGGGAGATTTTTTCCATCTAAACCCAAACAAAGCTACTCCAACGTGGAATCTTTTTTCAAGTATCTTTTCGAGAGATCCACTTTTTTTCTATAAATAAGCGCCCTCTAAGCCCATCAATCCACTGCAATCCCGTTAAGTTCCAGCCATGCGCTTACATCATCCCCTAATGAAGAACCGCCGGAATAATGAACCGAGAGTCCTTCGCCCATCGCAGCATCCGGAGCCAGTTTCGCAATAGCCGTCAGGCTCTGTCCAAAACGTCCCCCGCCATGACTGCAAAATGGGACGATCGTTTTTCCTGCAAAATCATATTCTTCCAGGAAAGAGGCGATCGGCATTGGGATCGAAGCCCACCAATTCGGATAACCAAGCAATATAGTATCATATTGTTCCATATTTTCTACATGAGATGCCAATTCAGGTCGCGCTTGTTCATTTTGATCCCGCTGGGCCTCATCCAGTACCGTATTGTAATCACTCGAGTATGGATGCACAAGTGTGATTTCGAACAAATCCACCCCGGTTTGCCGCTGAATTTCTTCCGCAACCCCTTCCGTGTTGCCTCCCCAAGTGAAATAAGCAATTAAAATATTTTCCGCGTTGTGATTTTCCGCATTCTGTGCAGCAGAGCCTATTACGCTCCCAGAACCTGCGGACGCATTCAACACAAGACGCATCCCAACATGAAAGCTGCCTTTATCTTGATCCATCGTCGCCCGGTAAGCAGAACGCATGTTCTTAGCGAAATCATTCCATCCACCGCCGCGATAAACCCGGCGCGTACCGGTTTCCGCCCCCGTTGGATCAACTTGCGCTTCAACTGGATATTCTCCATAAGCATCCCATGTCCATTCGCCTACGTTTCCATGCATATCATACAGTCCAAAAGGGTTGGCAGAAAAACTGCCCACTGCAACCGTCGTTTGGCGATAGATTCCAGGCTGTACGGCAAGGTTCCCTTGAGAAAAATAATTCTCTTCAATTTGGTAGGGATAGTGTCCATAGTAGTTGGCTTCTTCAGCGCTTGGAGAATTTTCCATGGAAAACGGCGTGGTGGTTCCGGCACGGCATGCATATTCCCACTCCGCTTCTGTCGGAAGCCGATAGCCATTGGCACTGCGATCCCAATATACAGAGTCCCCTTCAACGACGTATGCGGGCGTCAAATTCTCCTGTTCGCTCCGAGCGTTACAATAAGCAATCGCATCCAGCCAAGTAATATTTTCTACCGGCAAATCATCCCCCAAGAAATTGCTCGGATTGCTCCCCATGACCGCTTCATATTCGACCTGTGTTAACTCATATGAACTCATATAAAAATCGCTGACGGTCACCGAATGCTGAATCTCATCCTCGCTGCGCCAAGGTTCATCTTCCGGACTTCCCATTTGGAAAGTCCCCCCCTCAATCAACACAAAATGCTCCGGGATAGGAACGTTTTCGGATGAATCAACCGCCGACTCGCGCACGGCTACAGAAGCTTCATCGTTCATTGCGTTTTCGGAAGGATTCTGATTCTCTTGTCCGCATGCCGCACACAAAGTAAACAGAAAAATGGATAAAATAATGGTGCATATTCTTTGCATCTTACACTCCTACTCCGCCAAACCAATCCGGTTTAACCATGCTGAAAGATCATTCGCTGCATTCGAAGTATTCGTTTGTAAACCCTCCGTTACAGTAGCCGAAGGTTCCAACTCTTCAATGGACTGCCTCGCTCTGGAAATTCCGCTTCCACCGCTGGTACAGAAGGGAGCAATTGTTTTACCGGACAGATCGTAGGTATCAAAAAAAGTATAGCAAATACGCGGCATATCTCCCCACCAAATCGGGAAGCCCACATAAAGCACCTGATAATCTTCGATACGATCCACGCCTCCGGAGATCGCCGGTCGGGCCGTCGCATCGTTCTGCTCAACCGTGGCGCGGGTCGTCCGGTCATTGTAGTTCAAATCTTCGGCTGTGTAAGGTTGTTCCGGGACGATCTCATAAAGATCAGCGCCTTGCATATCAGCAAGTGTTTCGGCTACGGATCGCGTATTTCCAGTAGCCGAGAAATAAACAATCAAGGCATTGTTGCCAGACTCTTCCGTTTCCAAAAGAATCGGTTCACTTTCTGTTACACGCGATTCTTCCTGTTCTTCCAATTGCTGCGAATCTTCGGAAGGTTCCGCGCTTCGTTCGGAGACGGATGGTTGAGAGCTACCTGCATTTGCGGCTTCAGGATGATCTCCGCAAGCCGTCAACCCACATAATAGGGTTCCCATCATAAGAATAAAGAGTAATTTTTTCATCTTCATACCATAATCCTTTCTAATAATGATTGAGCGCCAAATAATTTTTATTTCCGAAAAAGTAAAAGTAATCCCATAATTGGATATATACGCATTGTTTACATCGGCTTACAGAACCGTTTTTTCCGATCACAAACGTATAGAGATAGATCTAACATAAATGGAAAAACAAAAAACGTTTTGCTTATCCTGGACGACCCTATGTTCACAAAGCCGACGTCTTTTTCTCTTTACGGGCCTCAGTAAGCTCTCCCGATTTTTTCAGTACGTCTTACCCTTTTACTTCTTTTTAAAAGACAAACATGCTCCGAGGATGCCGCCCGTGCGAAGATACTGATAAGTTGGAAATTCGAACAATACGGGCTTTAAAATATGGTAATCAATCTTTCCCTTCTCATTCACATACGCCTCTTCCACATAAGTATTGTTAATGGTACAAATAAAGCTTTCAAAACCATGCGTTTGATAAAGATCTTCCACGGTACATTCCATGGTAAGCGGCGCTTGCTGAATGATGGGGGCGCCGGCTTCTCCCATCTCGTACGTAAACAGTTTAGATTTATCTTCTTTTGCCCCGCTGACAGAACCCGCATAATCCGCCTGCGGTAACATCGCCTCATCTACCAGATTGATCGATAGTTTCTTGGTTTCTTTAATGGCACGATTAATGAAATGTGAAGCGACAAGACTCACTAAAACTCGATCATGCCCGATAATGCCCATATGCGCAATCAACGTCCAGGTAGGTTTATCGCCATTCATCGCGCCAATCACTGCAATCGGCATTGGATACAACGCCATCCGAGAACCAATGTTTTTCTTCATATAATTTTCCTCCTCTCACGACAATTCTGACACTGTGTCAACACCTTTAGTGTACGAACATATTGACACTTTGTCAATATCCCCTCCTATATTCATTTTCTATAGGTTCTTATGCATATTCCGTATAATAAAGGGAACTTACCCCCCGTATGGATCAATGGTCAGAAAAATTTTCCAGCATCATGAGCTACTTTATATTTATCAAACGCTGCGGTTTGCATTTTGTTCCTTTTGAAATTTCCAAAAAAAGTGGGAAATCTTTTGAAGATTTCCCACTTAACATTGGCGTTTGTAAATGGCGTATATTTCATTACATTAAATCTCTAAAAGGCACCCATTGCATATTATTGCATGTTGTTCGGAAAAATTCTAATCCGTCTTCGTTCAATAAAATAAATCATAACGTCATCCAATTGTAAGAAAATATGACCTGCAATGGATTCGATTCCCTTAGCGCTTTCTATTTCGTCTTCATATATTTATCATAAAACTCTTGCGCACCGATGGGACGTTCATAAAAATACCCCTGCCCATAATCGCAACCCAACTTGAGCATATCGTCTTTGTTCCGCTGAGTCTCGATTCCTTCTGCCACGACGGTAATTCCCTGTTTTTTGGCAAAATGAATAATTTGTTCCAAGATAATTTGCC
>CALXSZ010000059.1 GCA_944391275.1 uncultured Syntrophomonadaceae bacterium | reverse complement strand
CGATCCGCGAGATCCGGCGATACATGATTTGGTTGGAAGAAGGGGATCGGAATATCGACCAATGCCTGCATTTTTTCAAGGAAAGCGATAGGAATTGGAGGAAAAACTACGTATACGAAAAGAAAGTGCGGATACGGTTAAATATAAAGTCGGGTACTATGAAAAGGCAAAAGAGATGGAAACGATTTTGGTACGCGAAACCGTGTCAAAAGAGAATGCCCCTGAGAAAATGCGGCTATCTGGTCCCGTATAAGTCATAAGCAAAGTCGAATAGAAAAATAAAGTTGTTGAGGGATTCCTCCTGAACGGATTGCATGTTAGCATTTCCTCCATTCACTTTAAAAGTCAAAGGAAGCGCAGAAAACGAAGGAACATATGTCCCGCTGCTTTTACATCCTGTTCCGGCGGATCGCAGTAATAAAGCCGGCGTGGGTGTGACGGCCATTTTCGTAAAGCTCTCGACGCGTGAAAGTGCCTATTTGGCAGTTCCTTTATGGTATTGGACGATACAGATGAATATTGTACGGGACAACGAAACGTATGTTAGACAAATAGGAGTCGATCTATTGAAACAAAAACTTCTTTAATTGGTTTTGATGGATGATATCGGGTCTCAATGCGGATTGGGTTATAAACGAAGGGATAATTCGTACAATATAGGGCAAAATAATCCTATAACAGGAGAACGAGTGAAAAAACGCACGGTTTTTACTTGCATAAACAAGAGGAACATGGTATAGTATGAAACGGAAAATTCGCACGCCCGTAGAGGAAGAGCATGGTGCTTAAAAATTTTTTGAGTATGCTTTTTACGATGAAGCGTGGCGGAGGACAAAACAAAAAAAGGAGGTGTTGACTGATGTCGGTTATTACAATGAAACAACTGTTAGAAGCAGGGGTGCATTTTGGACATCAGACGCGTAGATGGAACCCCAAAATGGGCGTGTATATCTACATGGAACGGAATGGGATCTACATTATTGATCTTCAGCAAACGGTGAAAAAATTTGAGGAAGCCTATGATTTTGTTAAGGAAATTGCTTCGGAAGGAAAGAGCGTTTTATTTGTAGGCACGAAAAAACAAGCGCAAGAAACAATTCGCGAAGAAGCGGAGCGCTGCGAAATGTTCTATGTGAACGAACGTTGGTTAGGCGGTATGTTAACCAACTTTAAAACCATCCGGAAAAGAGTGCAGCGTTTGAAAGAATTGGAACGAATGGAAGCGGAAGGCGTCTTTGACAGCTTGAGTAAAAAAGAAGTTGAAGGCATAATACATGAACAAGAAAAACTTCAGCGTTTCCTGGGCGGCATTAAAGAAATGGACAAATTGCCAGGCGCTGTTTTTGTTGTTGACCCGCGCAAAGAAAAAATAGCCGTTGCAGAAGCAAGAAAATTAAATATTCCGGTGGTTGCAATTGTAGATACCAACTGTGATCCGGACGAAATCGACTACGTGATTCCTGGTAACGACGACGCAATCCGTGCAGTCAAACTGATTTCTTCTAAGATTGCCGACGCCGTTTTAGAAGGAAAACAGGGCGAGCAGGTTTCGGCATAATGAGCTTGAAAGTGGGGTACTCGTCAAAACAGTGCCCCGCTTTTTGTGCATATAAGGTCAATTTTACCGCGTTTTAATAGATAGAAGTGATGAAAATTTTTGTATTCAGCGCAAACAGGATTTGCAATAAAAATAGGAGGCGTTTATCATGGCGGAAATTACGGCGGGATTGGTAAAGGAATTAAGAGAAAGAACTGGCGCAGGGATGATGGATTGTAAAAAAGCGTTGGTTGAAACGGATGGGGATATTGAAAAGGCAATTGATGAACTGCGTACGAAAGGTTTAGCAAAAGCCGCCAAAAAAGCTGGACGAATTGCCAGCGAAGGGCTAGTTTTAGCTTATATTCACGGCGGAGGCCGAATTGGCGTTTTGGTTGAAGTTAACTGTGAAACGGACTTTGTTGCCAAAACCGATGAATACAAAGAATTTGTAAAGGATATTGCGATGCAGGTAGCCGCCGCTAATCCGGATTATGTAAGAAGAGAAGAGGTCCCGGAAGAGGTTTTGAATCGCGAGAAGGAAGTTTTAAGAGCACAGGCGCGTGAAGAAGGAAAACCGGAAAATATCGTTGAAAAAATGTTGGCTGGTCGGATTGAAAAGTATTATAAAGAACATTGTTTGTTGGAACAACCTTTTGTAAAAGATCCAGATAAGACGATTCAGGATCTGGTCAATGAAAAAATTTCGAAGATTGGAGAAAATATCTCCATTCGTCGTTTTGTCCGTTATGAAGTGGGCGAAGGCTTAGAAAAAAGAGAAGAAAATTTTGCAGAGGAAGTTATGGCGCAAATGAATAACTAATCAGCAAAGTTCACGTTAGAAGAAGTCCGGTATTCTAAAATGGAGGGCTGTAAAAGAATGGAAGAACCAAAATACAAACGGGTGCTGTTAAAATTGAGCGGAGAGGCACTCGCAGGTGAAGCGGGATATGGGATTGAACATTCGGTATTATCTTCCATTGCGGCGCAAATAGCCGAATTGACGCGCATGGGGGTCGAAGTAGCCATTGTCGTGGGCGGTGGAAATATTTGGCGGGGCGTTTCCGGAAGTTCTAAAGGGATGGATCGGACAACAGCTGATTATATGGGCATGTTAGCGACCGTTATTAATAGTTTGGCTTTGCAAGACGCTCTGGAAAGCGCAGGAATTCCTACGCGGGTGATGACGGCTATTGAGATGCGTCAAGTTGCAGAACCTTATATCCGAAGAAGAGCTATGCGGCATTTAGAAAAAGGTCGGGTTATCATCTTTGCAGCCGGAACAGGAAATCCTTTTTTCTCCACGGATACAACAGCGGCGTTGCGTTCGGCGGAGATTGAAACAGAGGTTATCTTAATGGCTAAAAAAGTCAATGGCGTTTATACGGAAGATCCTGTAAGAAATCCGAATGCCGAGCGTTTTGATCATTTGAGTTATATTGATGTACTCAATAAAGGGTTAGCGGTGATGGACTCTACTGCTGCGTCTTTGTGTATGGACAATCAAATTCCCATTATTGTTTTTAATTTAATGGTAGAAGGAAATATTCGTCGTGCCGTCATGGGTGAAAAAATTGGAACTTATGTGGGGGAGGATAGAGATGATAAACGACGTCGTACAAGATAGTGAATCCAGAATGAAAAAATCCATTGAACATTTGATTGCAGATTTATCCAGTATGCGTGCAGGTCGTGCAAATCCGGCGATGTTAGATCGCATTATGGTCAAATATTATGACCAAATGACCCCTTTAAAACAGTTAGCGAATATTACGGTACCTGAAGCTCGACTGCTTTTAATTCAGCCTTGGGATCGCAGTAGTATTGTGGAAATTGAAAAGGCCATTATGCGTTCCGATCTCGGCGTTACACCTGCAAATGACGGGACGGTTATCCGTTTAGCCATTCCGCCGATGACGGAAGAACGCCGCAAGGAGTTAGTAAAATCAGTTAAGAAAATTGGAGAAGAAGCAAAGGTTGCTTTGCGTAATATTCGGCGTGAAGCAAATGATATGCTGAAATCGTTGGAGAAAGACAAACAGATTTCAGAGGACGATTGTAAAAAAGGGCAAGAGTTGGTGCAGAAAACAACGGATAAAGAGATAAAAGAAATTGATTCGATCTTAGCTGCAAAAGAAAAGGAAATTATGGAAATTTAGTGGTTTTTACTTGGAAAGAAATAAGGAGAGGAAGAACTTTTTCGGCAAGTTCTTCCTTTTTTTTAGGATTTCTTGATTTTTATCGAAATATATCGTGTAATCGTGGTACAATACCCATATGATAATAATACTTTTATTGATGAAAGAACCGTGAGGGGTTGAAATAGATGAAAATTCAGGGAGGTTTTGGACTATCTAAGGAGGTCCTGCCGAAACATATCGCAATCATTATGGATGGGAATGGACGTTGGGCGCAAAAGCGTCATTTGCCGCGAGCAATGGGGCATCGGGCCGGGATAGCCGCTCTGAAAGAAATTGTTCGGACCTGTTCGGAGCAGGAAATTAAAGTTTTAACCTTATATGCTTTTTCGACGGAAAATTGGAAACGTCCGGCTGATGAAGTGAATTATTTGATGAATTTACTGGTCGAATATGTGGAGAAGGAAATTGATGAATTACACCGAAATCAGGTCCAAATTCGTTTAGCGGGAGAATTAAAGGGATTGCCCGAAAAATGTCAGCGAGCGATTCAAGGAGCGTTGGATAAAACTGGGAATAATACAGGACTGATCTTAAATTTAGCCATGAATTATGGCGGAAGAGCTGAAATTGTGTCTGCTGTAAAACGGATTGCTCAGAAGGTTCAGCAAAAGGAAATCAGTGTTCAACATATTAATGAAGACTTAATTTCTGAAAATCTTTATACGGCCGGACTTCCTGATCCGGATTTACTGATCCGTACAGCCGGCGATATTCGTATTAGTAACTTCTTGTTATGGCAGTTAGCCTATACAGAGATGGCTTTTGTGGATGTTTTTTGGCCAGAATTTACACCGAAACATTTAGAAAAAATTGTGCAAGCCTATGCACAGCGGGACCGGCGGTATGGAGGCCTTACAGCGAAAGGAGAGGAACTATGTTAAGAACCCGATTAATCGTAACAGCGGTAGGCATTCCACTCTGTTTAGGCGTTGTTTGGCTAGGCGGATGGGTTTTAGAGTTTTTTCTTATCTTATTAGCTTTAGTAGCATTTTTGGAATATGCCAATATGATGCGTTTAAATGGATTACGTATGATGTGGATTTTAGGGTTTGGAATGCTTCTGAATTTATCATTCGGATTCTACCACGCATGGGATATGCGTATGATTAGTTTAGTCGTTTTATTGGTTACAATTATAGTAGCTGTTCTTTTGTATCCCCTGTATACGCTGAAAGATTTGTCATACAGTTTTTTAGGGGCTACCTATATCGGATTTTTATTTGGATATGGAATATGGATGGGGCATCAGACTGAACATTTCTTATATTTTATTTTTGTCCTGTTTTTAACGTGGGGAAATGACAGCGGTGGCTATATTTTTGGCCAGTTGTTTGGAAAAAGAAAATTAACGCCCAATTTAAGCCCCAAAAAAACAGTTGCGGGATCCATTGGCGGGATGCTTTTAGCAACCGGCGGTATTGTCGTTTTAAATATTTTTCTAG
>CALXSZ010000058.1 GCA_944391275.1 uncultured Syntrophomonadaceae bacterium | reverse complement strand
AATGATCCCGCTCCGCTTTTTGACAGATCATCACCAGATCCGCCTGGGTTTCCCTCAAATATTTCAACACGGGCGCATAATCCAGATTATAAATCACATTACTGCTGCTGATCGCTACATAGTCCGCGTCACTGCGGGTCAGATAAACTTTATTCTGCCCAAAATCTTGCAGCAAAAACCGCGTTCCTTTCCCCCGTACGCCATAGACCGACCCGGGAAGTAGAAACAATCCCCCAATTTTCCGATCCAGCGACCAAGCCTTTCCAGAGCCAATATGATCCAGCAGAGAGCGATGCCGATAAGGCGTAATCACCCCAATGGTGGTAATCCCTGAATGAACCATGCTGGAAAGGGGAAAATCAATCATCCGGTAACGCCCGCCAAACGGCAAGGAAGCAATCGTTCGTACATTTGTTAATCCACCCAACGCTTCCGTAGCGTAATTTGCCGAAATTATTCCAATCACTCTATCCATTTACGCATTCCCCCATCTGCGGGGAACGATCGACCGCATCTTCCCCAATCACCACTAATTCGTTGTTCCTATCCCCAACCGATACGTCCGCCCCTATCGTAACATCTTCCGCCACGATGGCATGGACGACGCGAGCACCCCGTTCAATTCTGGCCCCCGGCAACAATACCGAAGACTCTACCAGCGCTCCTTCGGCCACATACACATCCGTACTTAAAATGGAATGTTCCACATGTCCCAAAATTTCGCATCCATTACACACCAAACTGTTTCGGATTTCAGCTTCTGGTCCAATATACTGCGGCGATTGCGTATTCGTATTGCTTAAAATCCGTCCATGCTGCGTATGAAACAAATCAAACTGAGGATTGCGGCTTAATAAATCCATACTGGTTTCATAATAACTTTCCAACGTCCCTATATCTTTCCAATATCCTGAAAATTCATATGCATAGAGTTTTCTTTTCTCCTGAAGCAGACGTGGGATGACGTCTTTACCAAAATCATGCGAAGAAGAAAGATCGGCATGGTCATCGGCTAAAGCCGACTTCAACAAAGACCAATTGAAAATGTAGACGCCCATCGAAGCCAAATTGCTCTTTGGCGTTGAAGGTTTCTCCGAAAAATCGATAATTCTTCCATTGTCGTCGGCTGTCAAGATCCCAAAGCGTTTGGCTTCCTCCCAGGTAACCCGAACCGCTGAGATGGTCAATTCCGCCTGCTTTTCCTTGTGCGCAGCCAACATCAGGCTATAATCCATGCGATATAAATGATCTCCCGAAAGGATTAATACATATTCCGGATCATATATATCGATAAATTCGATATTCTGATAAATAGCATCAGCCGTTCCTTTATACCATTCTGCTCCGGACTCCGTCGCGTAGGGAGGCAAAATACTAACGCCTCCCCCTTGATTATCCATATCCCAAGCCGCTCCGGTTCCAATATAAGAATTGAGAAGATAGGGACGATACTGCGTTAAAACGCCAATCGTATCGATACGGGAATTGGCACAATTGCTTAAACTAAAATCAATCATACGATATTTTCCGCCAAAAACAACAGCGGGTTTCGCGATATGTCTGGTAAGCGCCCCCAAACGGCTCCCTTGGCCTCCGGCCAAAAGCATAGCGATACATTCTTTTCTGCCCATCATCCGTTACTCCCTTCTTTACATAAGAAAGTGCAATAAGGAATTCCTATACCAGTCTTCTCCGCATTCTATCAATTTTACATTCCATTCAGGCGGTCCTTCTGTTTTTATTTTACAACTTTTTCAGCGGTTTTCCATATCTCTTTTTCGTACTGCATAATACTCCGGTCACTAGAGAAGATTCCGGCCGCCGCGATATTTTCCAGCGACGTCCTCCACCACTTTTGCGGTTCTTGTTGATAGAGTCGAACAAGCTCCTCCCAAGCCTGAATATAAGGTTGAAAATCTTTTAAAACGAAAAATTCATCATTGTAACGCAGCAGAGAATCCTGAATTTCCCAAAACACCTCGCCGCTTCCACTTAAAAATCCATTCACCAACTGATCGACCACTTGCTTCAAGCGGGAATCCGCTTGATACACATCCCAAGCCATATAACTGTTATTCTTATGGAATTCGGCAATTTCTTCTGCGGTTAAACCAAAAATGCGAAGATTCTCCTTGCCCACCGCCTGTTGAATCTCAACATTCGCGCCGTCTAAGGTTCCTAGGGTAATCGCGCCTTGATACATAAATTTCATATTTCCCGTGCCAGAGGCTTCCATCCCCGCCGTTGAAATTTGCTCGCTGATATCCGCGGCCGGATAGATTAGCTGCGCTTTAGAAACGTTAAAATCTTCGATAAATGCCACCCGTAAAATTTCATTGACGCGTGGATCATGATTAATCATTTCCGCCACGCTATTAATGAGTTTAATAACCGATTTGGCAAAACGATACCCCTGAGCCGCTTTTCCAGCAAAAATAAACGTCTGAGGAGGGAGATTCCCTATCGAGCCCTCTAACAGGCGATTATATACATCCATTACCTTGAAAATATTCAACAGCTGGCGTTTATATGCATGAAAACGTTTTACTTGTACATCAAAAATTGATTCCGGATCCACATGGATTCCTGCATTTTTCCAGATAAAATCGGCCAAACGTTTTTTATTCGTTTTCTTCACTTGGGATAACTTCTCCAAAAAGGCAGCGTCTTGGATAAACGGTTTCAAGTTTTGCAGCAAACGGGCGTCTCCCATCCAATCCGGCCCAATCGCTTCCGTAATCAATGCGGACAATGCCGGATTGGCTTCTCTTAAGAAACGCCGATGGGCAACGCCATTGGTTTTGTTATTAAATTTTTGCGGATGCAGCAAATAGAACCCATGCAAGACCCGTTCCTGTAAAATCTGAGTGTGCAGCTGGGCTACGCCATTGACCGAGTAGCTGCTGACTACGGATAAATTGGCCATACGAACCCGTCCGTCCCACAAAATAGACGTCTGCGCCAAAACTTCCTGCCAATTGTTCAAATTGCGTCGAAAAGCCTCCCGGTACCGACGGTCAATTTCCTCAATAATCATATAGTGCCGGGGCAAAACGCGACGCAGCAAATCAATCGGCCACTCTTCAAGGGCTTCCGGCAAAATAGTATGGTTGGTATAAGAAAATGTTCGGGTGGTAATATCCCATGCTTCTTCCCACGTTAATCCTTCTTCATCCAACAAAATGCGTATGAATTCCACTGAACATAAGGCCGGGTGGGTGTCGTTAATATGAATCGCTACTTTTTGCGGAAATTGTTCCCAGTTTTGATGCCCAAATTCTTGGCAGTAATGGCGCAAAATATCGGAAATTCCTGCTGCAACGAAAAAATATTCCTGTTTTAACCGCAACGTTTTCCCCGATTCGCTTTCATCGCTAGGATACAGCAAATAGGTCAGTGCTTCGACTTCTGCCTGTTCCCGTACAGCCCCACTATAATCGCCATGATTAAATGCATCCATATCAAACTTTTCCACACAAGGTTTTGCGCTCCATAAACAGATTTTATGAACGTTTTTTCCTTGATACCCAATGATGGGGACGTCGTAAGGAACCGCTAAAATCTCCTGTTCCGGCTCCCAGGTATACCAATAACGTCCTGCCTCGTAGCTTCGAATGACTTCGCCTCCATAGCGTACGACAACGGCGTTTTCCGGTCGATAAGTTTCCCAAGGATAGCCATATTTCAGCCACTCGTCTGGAAGTTCCGTTTGATAGCCGTGAACAATTTTTTGTTTAAATAATCCGAAGCGGTAATGAATGCCATGCCCGTAACCCGGGACCCCTAAATAGGCCATTGAATCCATAAAACAAGCGGCTAACCGCCCTAATCCGCCATTGCCCAGTCCCGGATCTCTTTCCTGTTCCAGCAAAACAGACAAATCGCCGCCCATTTGTTCTAGCCCCTCCTGGACGATCTCCACATCGCCCAGATTCATGAGATAATTGTACAGAAGTCTTCCGATCAGAAATTCCATGGAAAAGTAGTATACCCGGCGACGCTTTTCTTTCCGATAGCGCTCATTGGTTGTGTGTTCGATATTCTTTGCTTCTGACGCAATCATTTCCGCTAACGTCTGATAGCGCTCCAGATGGTTGGACTGTTCAAATTCTTTTCCGTATTTCTCGATCATGGCTTCCCGATAACGTTGAATAAAATCGTTGGTATCTTTAAACATGTATTTCTATTTCTCCTTTTGACTTTTCCCATAACGTTTTAGAATAATGCCCCCCAACGGCGGGACGGTAAGTGTCAGCGACTGAGACAGGCCTTGCCAGGAAATTTCTTCGGTTTTTCGTACGTGGGGGTTGGTTTGTCCACTTCCACCAAACTCTATTGCGTCAGTATTGAAACTCTCCCGGTACCGTCCTTTCTCCGGAACGCCAATGCGGTAATCCGTGTAGGCGATCGGCTGGAAATTCAACAGTACCAAACACTGTTCTTTCGGCTTCCCCGTTCTCCGAATATACACAAAAACACTTTGTTTCCGATTGTTGGCTTCTATCCAGACAAACCCTTTCCAGTCGTGATCCTGAAGCCAAAAGGCTTTTTCTCGTAAATAGAGACGATTCACGGTTTGCACATAGTTTTGATAGCGGAAGTGACTTTCGTAGTCAAGTAAAAACCATTCAATGGATTCGTCATACCGCCATTCAATAAACTGCCCAATCTCATTTCCCATAAAATTCAATTTTCCCCCAGGATGCGTCATCTGATACAAATACAGCAGCCGGAGTCCGGCAAATTGTTGCGAATAGGTTCCAGGCATACGCCCAATGAGCGAATGTTTCCCATGAACCACTTCATCATGGGATAAGGGCAAAATAAAATTTTCATGAAATTGATACATCATCGAGAACGTAAGTTTTTCATGTTCCCGTGGACGCTCTGAAAAATCCGTTTGCATATACCGAAGCGTATCGTTCATCCAACCCATGTCCCATTTATAGTGGAATCCCAAACCTCCGTCTTCCGGCGGATACGTCACCAGGGGCCAAGCCGTACTTTCTTCTGCAATCATCCAAACGCCTGGACAGCGTTTCCCGACCGTTTGATTCAATTGCCGCAAGAAAGCCACCGCATCTAAATTTTCTTCTCCACCTTTTGAATTATAGCGTTTTTTCTCCTCCCGTATGACACCGAAATTTAAATTTAACATACTGCTTACGCCATCCACCCGTAAGCCGTCTATATGATACGTCTCTAACCAGAATAAAGCGTTGCTGATTAAAAACGACCGTACTTCATTACGGGCAAAATCAAATAAATAAGTTCCCCATTGTTCATGGTCGCCGCACTCATACAACGGCTTTCCATCAAAATTCCCCAGTCCATGCGCATCCCGGCAAAAATGTCCGGGAACCCAGTCCAAAATGACACCGATTCCTTCCTGATGGCACCGATCAATAAACGCCATAAAATCCTGCGGCTTCCCCAAGCGCGCCGTCGGAGCAAAGTACCCGGTTATTTGATACCCCCAAGAACCGTCGAATGGATGCTCCATGATCGGCAGCAATTCCAGATGAGTATAATGCATTTTTTTTACGTAGGGAATCAGCTCCTGCGCTAATTCTGTCCAAGAATAAAACGACTGGTTAGATAAATCACTTTTTGGATGTCTTCTCCAAGACGTCGCGTGAACTTCATAAATATTCAAAGGCTGAGAAAAGAAGTTTTTTCGTTTTCGTTTACGCATCCACAAATGGTCCTGCCAAGCATAATCCGGAAATCGCGTCAATTTCGAAGCCGTTCCGGGCGGACATTCGCTCATAAAGGCAAAGGGGTCGGCCTTTAATAAAATATCCCCTTCGCCTGTTTGAATAACATATTTGTACAAATCCCCGGGTTCGGCCCTTGCAACAAAACCGCTCCAAACTCCGCTGTCTTCCAAAGGGGCTAAAGGAAACTCTTGCATACGCCATTGATTAAAGGAACCGGTTACCCATACGTTGGTTGCGTGCGGCGCCCAGACGGTAAAGGCAAATCCTTCGGTCGATCCCTGTCTTGAAAAATGGGCTCCGAACTTTCTCGGACAATCGTAAAAGGTCCCTTCGCCAAATAAATAACGTTCTTCGGATGTGAGAAATTCGTTCGCCATGCTTTTCACCTCCCGTTTTATTTCGCGTCGTTTCATTTTATTTCCTTTTTCTACTTTCTACTATACTGAATTGGGCGTGAAATGCAATCGTTTTATGATCGTCAAACTTTTTTCACATAAAAAAGAGCTTAGATTTCGGATCCATCCAAGCTCTTTTGGTTCTATTTTTCATAGGATTTTATTCTTCCACGTCTTTTTTCTGCGTCAGATCGGGCGGTTCAATCGTCATTTCCTGGTCAAATTGCGAAAATTGAGCCGTAATATCCAGGCTGGTCTGGGGGTTATTCCGATTGATCGCTTGTAGGGATACCTGTTTAACCAAATTTTGCTCATAATCAATCCATAAGGTGCAAGAAAAATCCTGCCAAATACTATCCAACAACTCATTTCGCATCATCGGATTCCCACTGACCAGCAAACACTCATCCCCGTCTAATTCGCCAAAATCATATTCGGCCCGCATCCCATTCTCTCGAAAATCAATATAGATCAGCGGATTGAGTTCATTAATATACAATTCAGCTGCGCTCCCGGTATCGCTTTCAATCACCATCCATTTCCCAGCTGTCTCGTCATAATTATAGATGATGCCGTCAATATAATATATATCAATGGGCGTTTTCACCATTTCCCCCTGGATATGAACATTTCCCTCCTTTCGTTCCCCGGTAACCTGACTCATCACTTCTTCCCGGTCCTGTACCTGAAAAGTCGAATGAATGGTATAGGAAAAACTTTCTAAAGTTCCCATATGTTCTAATGCAGCGGAAAATTCTGCTTCTGGCTGAATATGCGCTCTTTCATAAGCCGTTTTTAGTTTGGGAGCCGCAGTCAGAACGCCTACTAAAAGAATCACTCCCAAGATGGTTAAAATCCAATATTTTTTCGCCATTTTCGTTCCTGCTCTCTTTTTTTGTTTTTTAATACAACTGTATGGCGAAAAAAACACTTTATGAATAACAAACCGGAAACAAAAAAAGAAAAATTTTTCCTGTCTATTTTACCCTATATGCGTTGATATAGAACCGATCGATTCTCTCTTCACTTTAAGGGAACCTGTCATAGGGTTTTTTAGGTTTTTTTGAGATCCCGTTTTATGGGGGGCATTTTGTTTTATCCAACAAGTAATAATATAATACCCCTTCCGAAAGAATACGAACATGCAAAAGAGTTTTCCTTATATTCCTTATATTCCTCAAAAGGCGTTCCATTTTTTGTCTACAGACAATAGTCCATACTCCATAGGAAGGAAATACATTTACCCTATTGATCGATCATGACTCTTTACTCAGTATCTTATCCAATGCATTGTCCTGTTTTAATTTTGCATTTTTCAGATCATCAAAATCTCCAAGACTCTCAAGATCTATATGAGAAGCATCCAGTTTTTTTTCCGGTCGTTCCTGCTGCCCTTTTATGGTTGCAGGAATTTCTCCTCTCAGCTGTTTACGGATGCTTTGGGCCCGGAGCAAACAAACCTGTTCTAGCGTGTCCACCGCCAATTGATGGTCTTCAAAGGAGCAAAAGGCGGTCGGATCTTTTCGGACATAAGAAGAAATCAGATTCTCCATACGACATAGAGTATCTTCAAATCGACCGTTTTCAAAGTATTCCGAAAGGTAATCATCAAAATATGCATGATAGCGGGAAAAATACGCGTCATGCTTCATCAGGTGGTGATATAGCGGTCGGTTAAGCATGTATTGGCCTTCTGCCGGGGTGTTAATTGGGTAATTGATCAAAACATTGGGATCTGTAATGGGGTCCGTCATCCCCAGTGCATAAGTGCCAAAAGCTAAGTTATAATCCCAGGGCAAGATGCTGAGGACTCCATCTTTCTCATATAAAAAGTAATTGTGTCCAGTACGGCCCAAGTAGCTATCCCAATTCATGACAAAAACCTGCACGGTAAAATATCGCAACACCTCGTCCACATTGATTGCGGTTTCTAAGTTTTCTCCGGTAGACAGAGTTTTCAGCGACTCGATTAATCGTTTTTGATCCGCTTGCGATATTTTAAATTTAGCGTTCTCAAAAATACCGGGATAATTTTCTGGATTATCATCGATATATTTCAGCGCTACATCGGCGTTTTCCGCATCGAGAGAACGATAATCCGGCTTGTACAAAATCCCATGTTCATTCCCAAAATTTCGGCGAGCAAAGGCTTCTTCCGGTTCCTCGATCGCCAGGAACAGCCCCCAATCTTGCCCATTAATCGTCACCCATACATAGCTGCAAAGGGGAGTCGGAACTCCCATATACGCCATCATATCATAAGTCATATAGGTTTTTAGATAGCTGTTGTCCTGAAAAGAAGCATCCAAAGAAAATTTATCCAGCCCATAGTAATTTTCTCCATCCAAAAACTGATCAAATTCCAGCTTGAGACTATATCGGGACAGTTCATATTTTTTCGTCAGCCGCAAAGAGTTGTTTCCTTTGGCCCGCAACCCTATTTGTTGGAATGTTTCTCCGTCGATTTCCACAGTACAGGCAACGTATTCTTCTTGGTCGGCATTTTGGATAAAAGCATTCCAATCCTTGATTTGAATGTCAATTGTATGTACCCTGCTGTCGTCAAACAGCCTTGTCTCATATCCTATGTTGACGCTGGTTTTGGAAATTCTCCGCTGTTCGACGAACATTAGCAGCAGCGTGAGACAAACAGCCAAAACCGCTGCACTGATGCAAATTCGGTCGATGTACTTATGCTTAACCATCGCTCTATCCCATATAATCGCCATTGTAGGAAACCAACACAACCCGGGAGACGCCCGGCATAGACTCCAACTCATTGACAAAAGCGCTGCTATCCTCTTTTAAGCGGACTTCATAGTTAAGTTCCACACAGCCATTGTCCACGCTTTTGCTCTTAAGACTCAGCCGCTTGACCTGAAATTTTATGAAAGTTCGTGTCTGTTCCTCAATTTGACTATTTTCACAGTGCACCACCAAAATATAGGGCAAATCCATTGTTTTCTTTTTGGAGAAGGCTACCAACACGGCTCCGATAAAAATGCTTCCGAATACCGCCAGTGGAACCAACCCCGCCGCCAGCACAATACCTACCGCAATGGCCCAAAACAAAAAGACAATATCCATCGGTTCCTTAACAGCCGTACGAAACCGAACAATCGACAGAGCGCCCACCATGCCGAGAGACAACACAATATTGCTCGCCACCGCCATAATTAGCAGAGTTGTAATAAGGGATAAAGCGATCATTGTCACGCCAAAACTCGCTGAGTACATCACGCCACTGTAGCTCTTTTTATAAACAAAAAAGATAAATAATCCCAACAAAAAAGCTAAAACAAGCGCAATGATCATATCTAGCAAGGAGACATTGGTGATATTCTCAAGAAAGCTGGATTTGAAAATATCCCGAAAGGTTGTCATTACAGTTCCTCCTCCATTTACTTTTCTAATCAAACCGCCGGCAAAGAGCGTATTTGGAACAGGCTATCGCTTGCCTTCCGGGCACCTGTACCGCCATGCGGACAAATTCAGGCAAAAAGGCATCGTATTTGACTTCCAGTACCGTGCTTTGCTCCATCACACACAGATGAAAAATTTCCGGGTTTAAAAAATCTATACTGCCAAGGCCGGTACGGATATTGCGATCCAGCGTAATTCGTACGTTTCCAGGCTCATAAGAAAAGGCTTCTCGACTGTAACGCACAATAGTTTTTGGTCGTAAGTTCTTTCCCTGCAGTTTACTGTAAAGTTCTATGAAAAGCGGGACGGTAGAATCCAACAAAAATTCAATATCGTTGGAAAGCAGTCTCTGTACCTGTTCTAACGTCATTCGGGCGCTACGCTTGCCACACAAACCGTTTACCTTGTATTTTTTTTCTAAACGGATAAGGGAAGTGTCCATCCCATAATAACGCAAACGAAATTTTTCACGGCGGTTCAAGCTGTCAATTTTTTCCCGCAGAGCATTATCGTAGGGAGTATCAAAATAAAGACTCGTCACCCGATAAGTACCATCTGTTCCAGCATGTTTATCATGGAAGAATAATTTTCGAAGTCTTTGGGTAAGCACCAGATCTTCCCGCAAGTTAATCTGGTGCTTCAGTTCATGCCGGAGGGGAATGGCTTTTGACAGGTTAGTCGTCATAGTCAGAGTTCCCATCGTCATAGTCAGAATCTCCGTCGTCATAATCGCTATCGTTGTAATCGGTTACTCCATCGTTGTAGGGCCCATAATCCGTGTCGTTGTAATCGGTTACTCCGTCGTTATAGGGTCCGTAATCCGTGTCGTTGTAATCGGTTACTCCATCGTTGTAGGGCCCATAATCCGTGTCGTTGTAATCGGTTACTC
>CALXSZ010000057.1 GCA_944391275.1 uncultured Syntrophomonadaceae bacterium | reverse complement strand
AATCTGAAACTGAATGGCTTTCTATTACGTTTTGTTCAGAATTTCCTTGCACGAGTGCATCTGAGCGGGATGTTTTAGCAGTGGAAGAAACCTTCTCTCGCCTTTTTCTTCGTTCACGATTTGTAATACGCTGATTCCGATCAATGGTTTTTTGTGAACTATTCCCATAAATAATTTTCATGGACGCCTCCTAAAATTTCCCTACATTCTGCTTTTAAGCAGTATCTATCTGTCACTGTAGTTTATGAAACAATATAAAAGAAAGTGACGAAATCAACATAATTCCTTTTATTTTCGTACAAAATAGAATAAAACCATCAATAGAGGAGGAAAGAAGATGTTCCAATTTCCTTTAGGAACGATTTTATTGACGTTGATTTTAATTTTAGTGTATTTTGGAGCAACAAGACGCGTTTTAGACCGTATGCATATGAGAGACCGGACTGCAATCGGATTGATTATAGCCATCATTGTAGGAAGTTTTTTGGATATTCCAGTTACCGACCGCATCGTAATCAATTTGGGTGGCGTGATTACCGTCGGGGTAGCCGTTTATTTGTGGGTAACCAGCGGAACCGCCAAGGAAAAGATCCGTTCACTCATTGCGGCGGTTATTACGGCTGGCGTGCTTTATTTGTCCGGTTGGTTTTTTGACGCGACCCCAGAAGCGATTTGGATTGATCCGATCTATTTGTATCCGCTTATTGCAGGGATTGTAGGATATTTGTCCGGTAGATCCCGTCGGGGAGCCTTCTTTGCAGCGGTGATGGGAATTCTTTCGATGGATCTTACTCAATATATTTATCTTTGGTATTATGGCATCGATCAAGTGGTCTATATTGGTGGAGCCGGCATGTTTGATTCTTTGGTTATTGCGGCTGTTTTGGCGGTTCTATTGGCGGATTTTATTGGGGAAACACGCGAGTACTTGCAAGGCGGGCCGGTTGAAGAAGGGCGTCCTGAAGAATTATTGCAAAATTTACGGAAACCCCAACCACAAATGGAAGCGGTCCGTAAACCTTTTGTCGAGCCGGTTCCCGTAGATGAATATCATGAAAAAATGCAAGACGAAGAATCCGATCATCCGGGAGATGACAGTTACACGGAAGGGGATGAAAAAAAATGATCCGAAACCGTTGGTTAAAAATTGGCATGGCGTGTTTTATCCTGTTTTTTTCTTTTGGATCGATTGCATCGGTTGAGGGGCATGAAGAACAAGAGGATGGAACTTGGTTTTCATTGGTTGATGAAGAAGGAAATTTGTTGATGCAGACGGCCAATACTGTCTATACAGGCGATCTCTATATCAATGCCAATAATTTGCGTTATATTGTTGAAGAAATTGAGGGACGGACGGCTTTATGCCGTTATGATGGGATCGAAGAAATGCCGACCTTGAATCCTGCGACGCAACAAGCGGATCTTCTCGCAGCGATTGCAGACCAAGGAACAAACGATTTACCCACTATTGCAATTTATCATACACATGACGACGAATCTTATGTTCCAAGCGATGGAACAGAGAGTATTCGGGGGGACGGCGGCATTTATGACGTCGGCGAAGAATTGAAAAGTGAGTTGGAATCCATGGGGTTTCAGGTATTATACAGTGAGGCGAAACATGATCCGCATGACGTCAATGCATATAATCGTTCAAGAGAAACGGCCGCTAGTTTGCTTCGCGACGGCAGCGACGTTTTGATTGATGTACACCGCGATGCGGTTCCGCCTGAAAACTATGCAACGGAAATTGATGGGGAAGCAGCTACCAAGATTAAATTAGTGGTTGGAAAAAGCAATCCCAATCAAACCAGTAATATGGAATTTGCCAAAACATTAAAAGCCGCCATGGATGAGAAGGAGCCGGGGCTTTCGGCGGGAATTTACGAAGGAAAAGGAGATTATAATCAGGATTTAACCCCGCGCGCTATTTTGATCGAAGTAGGAGCGCATACCAATAGTAAAGAAGAAGCGAAAAATGGCGTAGTCGCCTTTGCGCAGTCATTACCCTTAGCGTTAGGAGTGCAAGCGGAAAATGAAACGAGTAATCAAGAAAGTAACCCCATTGAAAATCAAGAATCCGAAGCAACCAACTCAGACACCGAAGAGAATACACAGGCAAAACCCTTAGAAGAAGCAGAATCAAATGGAAAATTTATTTGGATAGGCCTAATTGTTGTTATCGGCCTCGTAGGCGTCTACTATTTTGTTACGCGTTCGCGTTCATAAAAGATAGCTCTGATTTTTTGGGGAAAAAGAAAAAACAGTTGGATTTTTATGTTCCAACTGTTTTTTTTGCGTGCGAAATAGATTTCAAAAAAATCAAATTCGTATACAAAAATCGTTCTGTTCGTAACAGCGTGAATTGGCTAATGTAATGGCTTTCAGTTACCAATAAGCTGATTTTTTATAACGAAGTAAAGAAACTCCATTGTCGAAGGGGAAAGGAAGGTTTCACGGTTTCAAGGGAAAAGCACTTGCGCTTTTGGGGTTTTTAGAGGATAATAACTTGGAAAGCATTGTAGAATTATACGCTATGTTTGAAGAAAAAAACCTGAGAAACAGGAGGAAAATATGTCAGCGAAACCAATCGTGGCGATTGTGGGTCGACCGAATGTAGGTAAATCTACGTTATTTAATCGTTTGTTGGGACAACGAAAAGCGATTGTAGAAGATGTAGCGGGTGTTACCCGAGACCGTCTTTATGATGTTTGCAGCTGGGCGGGGCATGATTTTATTATCATTGATACCGGCGGCATTCGCTTTGATGACGGCGACGTTTTTACTTCGGAGATTAAAATGCAGGCGGAATTAGCCATTGAAGAGGCCGATGTGATTGTGTTTGTTGTGAGTACGCCCGAAGGCGTTACCCATGAAGACGCACAAGTCGCAAACCTTTTGCGTCGTTCTGGAAAACCGGTTGTTTTAGCCGCAAATAAGGTGGATAATTTTGCAAAAAATGTAGATTATTATGAATTTTATCAATTGGGTTTAGGGGAACCGATTCCTTTTTCAGGGATTCATGGCTATAATACGAATGATTTATGCGATGCGATTGTAGAGAGATTTCCATCTTATCAGCCAGAGGAAGAAGAGGAAGACGCCATAAAAATTGCCATTGTGGGACGGCCCAATGTCGGGAAATCGTCCTTGGTGAATGCGCTGTTGGGTAAACAACGGGTGATTGTCAGCGATGTGGCAGGAACCACCCGCGATTCGATTGATACGCCTTTTACGTATGAGGGTCGCAAGTATATCTTGATTGATACAGCCGGTGTACGGAAAAAATCCCGCATCAAGGAGGCTACTGAAAAATACAGCGTCATCCGTACTTTGCGTAGTATCGAAAGATGTGATGTGGCGATTATTATGCTGAATGCCGATGAGGGAATTATTGAGCAGGATAAACGGGTTGCCGGTTATGTGCATGAACAGGGGAAAGCCAATGTCATTGTGATGAATAAGTGGGATTTGGTTGAAAAAGATGGGAAAACCATGAATAAATTTGATAAAGATATCCGCAAAGAATTGAAATTTTTATCCTATAGTCCGACGTTATATATTTCTGCTTTAACAGGACAACGAATTTTCAAGGTATTGGATATGGTGGATTTTATTGCAGAACAGTATTACCGGCGGATTCAAACGGCCGATCTAAATCGCGTGGTAACGGAAGCTGCGATGTTGAATCCTTTACCGGGCGCCGGCAAGAAAAAAGGGAAAATTTTCTATGCAACACAGGTTTCTACGGCGCCTCCGACGTTTGTCCTTTTTGTAAATGATCCGGCGTTGATTCATTTTTCGTATATTCGATATATCGAGAATACTTTACGGACAAATTTTGGTTTTGAGGGGTGTCCTATTCGGATCCTTACGCGGGCGCGAAATGAAAAAGAATTCTCTTAAAATAAGGGGATATTAGAGGAGGAGAAGGGTGTTATATATTGTTTTGTCCTTGGTGATTGGTTATTTTCTAGGGTCTATTCCCTTTTCGTATTTATTTGGAAAGTGGTTGGGACATGAAGACGTGCGGAAATTTGGCAGCGGAAACGTCGGAACGACCAATGTGATGCGTACATTCGGGAAAAAAATTGGCGTTTTGGCTTTTATTGGCGACTTTTTGAAAGGCATGAGTGCGGCCGGAATTGGCTGGGCTTTGGCAGATCTCAATGGAGCTGTTGTCGCGGGGACGGCAGCTGTTTTCGGACATTGTTATTCGATTTTTTTACATTTTACAGGGGGAAAAGGCGTAGCTACCTCTGCGGGCGCGGTAGGAGGAATTATGCCGATTGCGTTGGCGCTTGGCGTTCCAATTTTTGCTTTAGTGGCATGGATGAGTGGTTATGTATCCGTTGCATCCCTATCGGTTTATATCATGGCGTTGATTTTAGCTTGGTTATTACATGAGCCCGTACAAATTATCGTCATGATTCTCATATTAAGTTGTTTAACGTTTTATCGTCACTGGAGCAATATCCGTCGTTTATATTCAAAACAAGAGCCTCAAATAAAAAAATGTTTATTTAAGAAAAAAGTATCGTGAAATCAGAATTTGAAACAAAATGAAAGAGGGGAAGATCCATCGTGGATAAAGTTTGCATTTTAGGAGCGGGCAGTTGGGGAACGGCTTTGTCTACAGTGCTGGCGCAAAATTGCTCTCAGGTAATTTTGTGGGGGGAAAACCCAAGAGAGATCCAAGATATACGCGCACGGAGAGAAAATAAACGTTATTTACCGGACGTAAAACTTGCTGAAAATATTGAACCGACCAGTGACTTGAGAGACGCTTTAAAGGGAGCGGATTTGGTTTTAGGCGTGGTCCCCTCGCATGCGATGCGTTCGGTTTTAGAGCAAATAAAACCTTGGATTGAGCCCAATATGTATTATTTGAATTGTGCGAAGGGACTGGAGCTGAGCACAGTAAAACGGATGAGTGAAGTTTTCCTGGACGTATTAGGACCTGAAATAAAAAATCGGCTAGCTGTGCTGTCCGGACCGAGTCATGCGGAAGAAGTGGGGCGAAAAATCCCTACGCTTGTCACCATTGCCTCGTATAACCCGAAAACCGCTGCAGTAATCCAAAAAGTTTTCATGACGCCTCAATTTCGTGCCTATACCAATCCCGACATTGTGGGGGTTGAATTAGGGGGAACGTTGAAAAATATTGTTGCTTTAGCGGCTGGCATGTTATTTGGATTAAACTATGGCGATAATGCCGAAGCGGCATTAATTACGCGGGGATTAGCGGAAATGATGCGGATGGGAAAAATTTTAGGGGGGGATCCCCATACGTTCAGCGGATTAAGTGGATTGGGAGACCTCGTGGTAACTTGTGGAAGACAATTTTCGAGAAATCGCCGAGCCGGTTATTTATTGGCGCAAAACAAAAAACTGGATCAGGTTTTAGAGGAAGTGGGCATGGTTGTTGAAGGGGTCAATGCGACCCGGATCGTTTATCAACTTGCCCAAAAATATCAGATTGAAATGCCGATTTGTGAAGCTTGCCACCGAGTTTTGGAAGAAGGGGCCAGCCCACAAGAAGAA
This sequence comes from uncultured Syntrophomonadaceae bacterium, assembly GCA_944391275.1. GTDB lineage: Bacteria > Bacillota > Syntrophomonadia > Syntrophomonadales > Syntrophomonadaceae > CALXSZ01. Next base: position 3,014 of record CALXSZ010000057.1, on the reverse strand, counting down.
GCTTTGCGGCTTATGCAAAGAGAGTGCAAGGATGAGACCCAGGATCTTTATTAAAGGAATCTTATTTGATAGATCGACAATATCCTGCCAACAAACGTTGGTTTTGAAAGGCGTCTTATTTATATCCTTATAAATAATGAAGTTGTTAAAAAATAAGCATATTCATTATAAAAAGCACAACGGAGCAATTGGGAAGAATTCTGTATTTTCAGGATTCTATCCCAATTTTTTTAAAATTAAAAAACAAAGTCCTGAAAAATGATGAAAAAAGACCGTGGTATGAAAAATCTAGGACGAATCATAATCCTTTTCTTAAAACATTCGATGGTTTTCAGCGGTTTTTTCCGGTATTTTTGTTCAATTTTACATTGATTTAACCAGAGCATTCTTTTGAATTTTACTTTCTTAATTTACGATAAAGACGTACGAATTCCAAAAAGATAATAAAAGGAGAGGACAATTCATGAAGAAAATACGTAGTTTGCTTGTTGGATGTTTGATGTTGACAATGTTGTTGGGCGGATGCGGAACCTCGGAAGAGACGCCGACCGAATCGGAAACCAGCCAAACACCGGCTCAAACAGAAGAAACAACTGGAGATTTATCGGGTTCCGTTTCGACGGATGGGTCAACCTCTATGGAAAAAGTTATTGGTTCCTTAGGGGAAACTTTTACGTTGCAGAATCCGGATGTAAACTTTACTTATAATCCGACTGGATCCGGAAGTGGAATTACGGCAGTTTCAGAGGGAAGATGCGATATTGGCCTTTCCAGCCGTGCATTGAGTGATGAAGAAGTGGCTTCCGGTCTTACCGGAACGGTGTTGGCTTATGATGGAATTGCCATGATCGTTCATCCGGATAATCCAGTGAGTGATTTAGACTTAGCAACGATTGCTCAAATGTTTACTGGTGAAATCACAAATTGGAGTGAAGTCGGCGGAGCGGATGCTGAAATCGTATTAATTGGACGAGAAGCAGGAAGCGGGACGAGAGATGGATTTGAAGCGGTTACTGGAACAGAAGACGCTTGCCAATATCGTCAGGAATTAACGGCTACCGGAGATGTTATCAGTACGGTTTCTCAGAATCCCAATGCGATTGGATATACTTCCTTAGCGGCGGTTGGTGACAGCGTGAAAGTGCTGACAATTGAAAATGTTGTGGCTAACGAGGAAAATATTAAAAATGGCACGTATGTTTTACAACGTCCGTTCTTATTAGTAACGCGCAGTGGAGAAACTTTGGACACAGTTCCCCAAGCCTTCTTTGATTATGCTACTTCTGCGGAAGCCGTAGATGTTATTTCTCAAGCGGGTGTTGTGGCAGCCTACGAAGGATAATTGAGCAATAACGAGCCATAGGAGAGGGTGATTTTGCGTTATGATGAATACAAGTAGAGAAATACAAGCTGAACAACAAAGCTTAGACATTCCAAATCTTGGCGCCATTTTTGGCGCCAAGAAACCCTCCCGAAACAAGAAAAATATAGAAAATATTTTCTATATTTTGTTTTTTTGTTTGGGAATGCTTTCGGTGGGTTGCGTATTATTGATTACCGTTTATTTAGTCATCGCAGGAATTCCTGCCATCCGAGAGATTGGTCTGGTCGAGTTCTTGTTTGGGGAAACATGGGCTTCGACGGCGTCTGAACCCAAATTTGGCATTCTACCTTTCTTGTTAAGTTCGATTTATGGGACCGCGGGAGCCATTGTTGTAGGCGTTCCAATCGGTTTTTTTTCGGCCGTTTATTTATCCAAAATCGCTCCTAAGAAAATAAAGGTTGTTATGGAATCTGCGGTAGCAGTCTTAGCAGGCATTCCATCGGTTGTTTATGGACTGGTTGGAATGTTGGTTTTAGTTCCGGGAATCCGGGTTATTTTTAACTTGCCGGATGGAGCCAGTTTGTTTGCGGCGATTATTGTATTATCCGTTATGATCTTACCGACGGTTATTAAAGTTTCGATGAATGCGTTAGATGCTGTACCGAAAGAATATGAAGACGCTTCGTTAGCGTTGGGCGCCAATGAAATCGAAACCTATTTTCGCGTCTCCGTACCTGCGGCAAAAAGCGGGATTGCAACGGCGGTCGTTTTGGGTGTAGGACGAGCCATTGGCGAAGCGATGGCTGTTATGATGGTAGCGGGAAACGCTCCCAATATGCCGTCCATTTTTGAAAGCGTTCGTTTTTTAACGACTGCGGTAGCCAGTGAGATGGCTTATGCAAGCGGTTTGCAAAGAGAAGCGTTGTTTTCAATTGCATTAGTCCTTTTCGTTTTTATCATGATGATTAATGTCTCTTTGAATTTCTTATTAAAAAGAGAAAAAGGAGCGAGATCATGAGAAGAAAATGTTATTTCTATACTATGCGTAGTCTCATGTGGCTGATGACCGGCCTGACGGCTGCATTATTGATTTTTATTATTGGTTACGTTATGTATCGGGGAGTTCCATTTATTACATGGGATTTATTAACCAGCAGTCCAAGTTATATTAATGAACGAATCGGGATTCTGCCGGATTTGTTAAATACCTGTTATATTGTTGTGGCTACACTGGTCATCGTCGTCCCGCTCGGCGTTGGCGCAGCCATCTATTTAACGGAGTATGCAACCAATAAACGCATTGTCTCCTTAATTGAATTTGCAGCGGAAACTTTGTCGGGGATTCCCTCTATTATTTATGGATTAGTCGGAATGTTGTTTTTCTGTCAATTTCTTGATTTTAAGACTTCTTTGATGGCGGGCGCTTTCACACTCGTTATGATGAACCTTCCTACGATTTTACGGACCACACAGGAGAGCTTAAAAACCGTTCCGCAAAGCTATCGTGAGGGCGCTTTCGGACTCGGAGCTGGAAAATGGCATGTGATCCGTACAGTTGTTCTTCCGAATTGCGGAGCGGGCATTATTACAGGAGCCATTCTTTCCGTTGGAAGGGTTATCGGAGAATCGGCCGCTTTATTATTTACGGCAGGCTTTGCTCACACCTTGAATTCCTTTTTCGACGGATTGA
>CALXSZ010000056.1 GCA_944391275.1 uncultured Syntrophomonadaceae bacterium | reverse complement strand
CAAGCCCTCAAACACACTGGGAAAAACAAAAACATCCATTGCCCAAAAAAGTTGTTCTACAGCATCGGAGACGCCGTAAAAAAGGATGGAGTCTGTTATGCCGTATTGCTGCGCTTGACGTCTTAATTTTAAGGAATCTTCGCCTTCTCCTACAAGCAGTAATCGGCTTTTTGGATTTTTTTTCAGCAGCTCGGCGAAAATTTCGATTAAAAACATTTGGTTTTTCTGAAAACAAAGCCGGCCCACATTGCCAACCACCAAGTATTCGTCGAGACCCAAACGATTTCGTACTTGTTTGCGTACATCGGGATTAAAACAGAATTTTTTTATATCAATTCCGTTTGGGATGAAACGATATCCTCGGTTTTTAAGTAATTGGGCGGGAAATAAAAATTTGGCGGCTTCTCCAGAGCAAGCCCAGAAATCTGTTGCCGCATAAGAAAACATTCTTTTAGACATCCCATGCAGAAGCATCTTTAAGGGGCGACCTGCGCTTTTACGCAGGGTCGTATTATGGCTATGTAAAATAATTTTGGGGACGCCTGCCCGTTTGGCGAGAACCGCATAATAAGCGGACAACCCATAAAATGTATTAATATGCAAAACATCGTATGAACGTTTTTGTAAAAGCGTTCGAAACATCGCATAGTTTTTTCGAAACTTTTTATAACTGCCAGATAATTCATAAAAATGAATTCCGGCTTCTTCCATAGGAGAAGTGAAAATACTTTCTCCTAATCGAGCGGTTATTAAGTCTATCTCTACATTCGATAAGTCCATATGTAAAAGCATGTTATACAAGAAACTTTCAATTCCGCCGGAAATCCAGGTTTCACAAAAGCATCCCACCCGCAACTTTTTCATTGTTTGCACCAACTCTTTTATGTTTTTTAGTTGTTTAGTTCGATAAAGGGTCAGAATTTTTATGTCAATAATTTTAACACTAGAAAGATTTCCACACAAGTATAAAATAAAAATTTACGATTTTTGGCGCAAAGAATAACAGTTTTTAGAAAAAATGGAAACAATTTAAAACAAAGAATTTAAAAACATTCATTTGGGGAATTGAAATTTTTATGTCTAAAGGGGGGAGTTTGATTAAAGAAGGGAGCTTCGAATGTAGAGTCATCCGCTACTCTTGGGCAGAGATATTTTACCATTCGGTATCACCGGTGGCATATTAGAACGAAACTTACCAGAGCTCTTTCGATCGTCAATGACGACTCCTGTCCCCAAAAATGCTATAGAAAAGGCGTCATATACGACGCCTTTTTCTAAACAATCGTCACAGAAATTAGTCCATTGGCAGCAGTTTCCCTGGTAGCCGCCAAGAATGCGACAGTATACGGTTCTATGTTTATTCATAAAGTAGCGTTTATATCCTCCACCGAATAGCCCGCGCCATCTTCTGAATATAAAATGTAAAATGTAAAAGTTAGCCTCTCCAAAAGGAACACAGATGTCAAGCGGTCAGCAGGATTTGTTCTGTGGCCGATCATTTAGGTATTTTTCCGCCAATGTCCAGCGGTGTCGGGAGAATTCCCTGACTCCTTAAGAGTCAGGGAACGGTGATCCGATCTATTCTTTTCGAACCGTCGTAAATTGATCGGCATTCCTTTCAGCATAGCGACGACATTTACCGTTTAATGTTGCGTTTTTTGCCCTGTGAGTGGCAGGAGATCCTGAATTTCTGTTGGAATGAAATCCTGTAATTTTGTTTGATAAATACCTGTGCGTTTACGGAGGGAGATCTTTGGAACAAATGAGTCTTCTATCTGCTCATCTGCTAGAATGTTTTTGACTTCAAATGGTGCGAATTCATTGCTCCTCGACGAGAAGACGTGGATTCTCTGTTATAGTGCTTGGCTAGTCTCTTCTCCGGTAAAATTGAGATTTAAGTCGGCCAACCATGATTGCAACGAACTTGTTTCATGGATTCTTCTGCCCCCATATACCGCCAGCCCCTCGCAGGAGTCTAAAAAGGTGGGCATGGTTTCGTCAATATCGCTGCCATCGCTGGTATAAAACGGAATAATCAACTTTCCGCTTAAATCATAACTTTCTAAAAAGGTATTGATGGGAGCTGGCGTCGCGTGCCACCAGACCGGGTAGCCTATAAACACTACATCATATTCTTCCATATTCTCCACTGCGTCGGAGAGAGCGGGCCTTTCGTTATTGCGAATTTCACGGTTCGATTGCGTGTAGACATTGGAATATTCTTCCTGTGGCAAAATTTCAAATAAATCTGCGTTGAGTTCTTCGCTTAAAGCTGTGGCAATATTTCGGGTTGTCCCAGAGTAAGAAAAGTAAGCTACAAGAATCTGTTTATCCTCCGCTGCGGCAATGGTTGCCCGAAGGTTTTTTACTTCCTCCCCGCTAAGCGATTCATTGGATAAATGACGAAACATAGCGGGATGGCGATAGATGTTATATCCTACCAAGAGAAGCGCCGCAACGGCAACCAAAATAATCACAAAAACACCCCCTCGTTTTCGTTTCACCATTGAATCTCCTTATAAACATTCGCAAAGAATTTCGTAGATCTCTTCTCGACTCAGTTCACGGGGGCCGCTCTTTATGATATTGCAAGTGTCTGCCACCTGACGAAGAATTTCCGGGGTGATCGCCACTTTGGATTTGAGCTGTTCCATTTTTGTGGGAAGTCCGCAGTCCCGAATGAATGCCGCCAATGCGTTCAGACCGCCTTCCGCCGTATCCTTTCCGAACACTTCTTGAGCAAAGCGGGTGAATTTTTCTGAAGCATCCTTCAAAATATGGCGGTAGTAGGCGGGGTGGATCACCGCCAGCCCCTGTCCGTGATTACAGTCTGTGTAAGCGCCCAGCTGATGCTCAATCTGATGCGCCTGAAAATCCGTCAGGCGGCCTACCTTCAAAATCCCATTTTCTGCCATAGCGGAGTCCCACATGAGATTGCTACGGGCCTGCATATCATGGATATTTGTCAGAAGACGGCGCATATTGGTAACTGTATTTCTCATGATGGCCAGCGCCACATCATCGGAAACGTTATCCGCATCGGAACTGCCAAAATAGGTTTCCATCGCATGGCTCAACGTGTCGAATGCACCGGAGAGGACTTGTAGAGGTGGAACCGTCGCGGTATAAGCCGGGTCAAGAACGGCAAAGGAAGCGCCAATTCCCACAATGGGACCTTTCCACAGCTTTTCCTCATAGGTGATGACCGCACCGGCGTTCATTTCCGCCCCGGTGCCGGAGACGGTGATCACTGCGCCCATTGGGACGCCTGCTGTAGGGAATTTTCCTTGTTCATATTCCATGCTCCAAATATCTTCCTCCGTCATGGCCTGAGCGGAGATAACTTTGCAGCAGTCCACAACACTCCCGCCTCCCACAGCCAAAATGAAATCCACCTGCCGCTCCTTGACCAGGTTGGCACCTTCCTGTACCTTGGTATAAGTTGGATTGGGCATAATGCCGGAAAAATCCACAATCTCCTTGTTTGACGCAAGGAGCAACTCTTTGAGCTCATCATAGACTCCGCTCTTCTTCACCGAACCGCCGCCGTAGGCCAGCAGAACCGTCTTTCCGACCTTGGGTAGTTCCTGACGCAGTGCATCAGCCGCGACGCCCTCGCCAAAATACACCTTTGTGGGATAAGAAAAAGTAAACTTGTTCATTATAGTTTCCTCCTTATTCGTTTTCAAAACTTTTTGCTACCTCATCAATGATATTCATTGCGTTTAAACTTCGAGGATAGCCAATGTAGGGCAGACACTGCTCTACGACGCTGTACAATTTTTCTTTACCGTTGCCCACGCCAATGTTTCCCGCCGTGTGTCTGCGGAGTTGATTCTCACAACCGCCCTGCGCCAGTAAAAAGCAGAACGTGATCATTTCCCGTTCCGAATTGTTCAGACCGTTACGGGTGTAGTAGTCCCCGAAGCAATTGTTTACCAACCAGCGGTTGATATTCCGGCGCAAGGGTGGACAGTCGGTCTGTCGCTTGACCATATCGGCGCCGAACAATTCAACCTGCTTAGCAAGTCCCTTTTCAAACCGGGAATCCAAATGGGTTGCACCTTGTGCTGGAAGGGGCAGCGAGATTCCAAACTGCGCCATAATCAGATTGGTTGTTTCCAAAAAATCATGGACACGTCCGATTCCCAGATAGGCAGTAGCCTGATAAACGGTCTCTTTGATGGCCACAGGTTCAAGACCCTTGTTCAGCGCAACGCGAAGCATATGGCGATATTCTCCCATGCCTTGGCAGCCAAGCAGTACAGACAGGATGCAGAGCATCTGTTCTCGTTCGGTTAGTCGACTAGAAGCTGGAACTTCCTTTAACGAAAAAGCCGTGACGATCTCCACCCATTCCGGGTCTGTTGCGCTCAGGTTACTGGATATGCCTTGAAATAGCATAGATATTTTTTCTTTTATCATTGGTTCCATAAGGTGGGCCTCCTTGTATATTTAAGTTAAATCTGTTGATTGGCCTGGATGATTTCTCGCAACGAGATATGTGCGTTCCGATACCGGGCGTTGGGATTTTTCTCCGGAATGGTTAAACCAATTGCCTTATGAGGACAAGCATGGACGCAGGCCAGACAGGTCTGACAGTTTCCGGGAAAATACGCTGCTTTTCCATTTACCAGACGAATGGAAGCGGAAGGACATACTTTTGCGCAGATACTGCATCCAGTGCAGTTTTCTTTGATCTGCAAAAGATGTTGCCATGCGTCTGTAGGAAGCCGACTCTTTCGTTCTAGAAATTCCCGATGTGCGGCGCGATCCGCTTCTGTGACAGGAGAGATCATTTGTTTCCGGTCTTTTATATCGGCTAAAATCGAGGATAGCTGACCTTCTACATTCTTATCGAGCTGCGTCTGCTCTGCCATATCAAAGCTAGGCAGCCAATTATCCACCATCCGAATGACATTGATATAATTGACTTTGATTCCATAGTCTTCGCACATGCGCTTGGCCAGTTCTGCGGCTCCGCCGTGACGGTTTCCGTAGGTAAGAATCAGATAAAAATAATCCGTATTAAAATCTGCTTTTTTTATAAATTCTTTTACAATGGGCGGCGCTTCATGTCCGTAGATAGGCGCAACAATTCCGATTTGATCCGCGGTGAAACTCAGAGAATCACGATGGATTGCCTGCGGAATGCTAATTGGATGTTCCTCAATTTGTTTTGCGATATAAAGGCTGTTTCCTGTACCTGTAAAATAGAACAACATGATAGTTCTCCTCTCTAATCCTCCTTGCATGGGGTGCAAATCCATGCTACAATCCGATTGAAACGATCGGTTTACACAACCGATTATAAATTCCGATAGTAACAACCGGTCAAGAGGTTTTTTCAAAATGAAAAGATTTTTTGAATTTCTATAAAAAGGAGGAACGATCGGATGTATACGATGATGCAGGTCTGCAGAGAAACAGATATGTCTTACCAAACTTTGAAATATTACTGCAACGAGGGCTTGGTCCCTAATGTGAAACGCGATAAGAATAACCGGCGGGTTTTTGATGAACATGACGTAAAGTGGATCAAGGATCTGGTTTGTTTGAAAAAATGCGGTATGAGTATTCAAGAGATGAAGCAATACTTAGAGTTATGTCTGAAAGGGGAATCCACCATTCCTCAAAGAAAAGAAATGCTCGCGGAAAAACAGAAAGCTCTGCGGGAGTCTATCAAAGAGTTAGAAGACAGCGTGACATATATTGATTGGAAGCAAGCGTTTTATTCAGAGGTACTTTCAGGAAATCGTCCGTATATCAGCAATCTGATCCGAATAGAGAAATGAATCATAGTTTTAAGGAATGAAAAGTAAAGAGGTTTTTTCAAGTAGGCTTGACTCTCTTTGACTCGATAGCGGGTCAAAGAGTCACGTCTTTAAAAACGAAAAATCCTGAAAAACCTAGTATAATAGGCTTTCCGGGTATAGACGCGAAAAAAGTTTTGTGTTTAAAGAAACACGTTTCATATAAAAGTAAAAGATGGTTTTTAATATGGTGCGGGCGACAGGAGTTGAACCTGCACGGGGGT